>NZ_JBEZVK010000033.1:0-82814 GCF_040636955.1 Streptomyces sp. NPDC032472 | reverse complement strand
CCGCCGGGCACCGGGCTCCGCCCGGACCCGCGCCTCAAACGCCGGCGAGGCTGAATTTGCCGGAGCCCGGCTTCGGAAGCCGGCGGGGCTGGGGGCGGTGGGATGCCGGAAGGCCCGGCCCCGTGAGCGGGGCCGGGCCTTCCTTCGTGCGAGCCGCGCAGCGACTAGGCCTCGAAGACCTCGTTGAGCAGCTGCTGCTGCTCCGCCTGGTGCCGCTTCGCGGAGCCGACCGCCGGAGACGAACCGTGCGGACGGGAGATCCGCCGCAGCCGCTCCGCCGGCGGCAGGTCGGCGCCGACCGCCAGGTCGAGGTGGTCGATCAGGTTCAGCGCGATGAACGGCCACGCACCCTGGTTCGCCGGCTCCTCCTGCGCCCAGATGTACTTCGCCGCGTTCGGGAACTTGGCGATCTCGGCCTGGAGCTCCGCACCCGGGAGGGGGTAGAGGCGCTCGATGCGGATGATCGCCGTGTCCGTGATGCCGCGCTTGACCCGCTCGGCCTCCAGGTCGTAGTAGACCTTGCCCGCGCAGAACACGACCTTGCGGACCGCGTTCGGGTCCACCGCCGTGTCACCGATGACCGGACGGAACGAGCCGCTCGTGAACTCCTCCGCCTTCGACGCCGCCGCCTTCAGACGCAGCATCGACTTCGGGGTGAAGACGATCAGCGGCTTGTGGTGCGGGTTGTGGACCTGCCAGCGCAGCAGGTGGAAGTAGTTCGACGGGAGCGTCGGCATCGCGACCGTCATGTTGTTCTGCGCGCAGAGCTGCAGGAACCGCTCCGGGCGGGCCGAGGAGTGGTCCGGGCCCTGGCCCTCGTAGCCGTGGGGCAGCAGCAGGGTGACGCCGGAGGTCTGGCCCCACTTCTGCTCGGCCGAGGAGATGAACTCGTCGACGACGGTCTGCGCGCCGTTGACGAAGTCACCGAACTGGGCCTCCCACAGCACCAGCGCGTCCGGGCGGGCCAGCGAGTAGCCGTACTCGAAGCCCATCGCCGCGTACTCCGACAGCAGCGAGTCGTACACGTTGAAGCGGGCCTGGTCGTCCGACAGGTGCTGCAGCGGGGTGTAGTCCTCGCCCGTCGCACGGTCGATCAGGACGGCGTGGCGCTGGCCGAAGGTGCCGCGGCGGGAGTCCTGGCCGGACAGCCGGACCGGGGTGCCCTCCATCAGCAGCGAGCCGAAGGCGATCGTCTCGCCCATGCCCCAGTCGATGGTGCCGTCGTCGATCATCGCCGCGCGGCGCTGCAGCTGCGGCAGCAGACGCGGGTGGACGGTGTGCGCCTCGGGGATGTTGACCTGGGACTCGGCGATCCGCTTGACGACCTCCGGGGAGACCGCGGTGTTGACCGCGACCGGGAAGTCGGCCTGCTCCGACGGGGTGACCGGCGGGGCGACGGCGGGCTGCGTGGCGGCCTCGCGGACCTCCGCGAAGACCTTCTCCAGCTGGCCCTGGAAGTCCTGCAGCGCCTGCTCGGCCTCTTCGAGGGTGATGTCGCCGCGACCGATGAGGGACTCGGTGTACAGCTTGCGCACCGAGCGCTTCTTGTCGATCAGGTCGTACATCAGCGGCTGCGTGAAGGCCGGGTTGTCGGACTCGTTGTGGCCGCGGCGGCGGTAGCAGATGAGGTCGATGACCACGTCCTTGTTGAACGCCTGGCGGAACTCGAACGCCAGACGGGCAACGCGGACCACGGCCTCCGGGTCGTCGCCGTTCACGTGGAAGATCGGCGCCTCGATCATGCGGGCCACGTCGGTGGCGTACATGGAGGAACGCGAGGACTCCGGGGCAGCGGTGAAGCCGACCTGGTTGTTGATCACGACGTGGACGGTGCCGCCGGTGCGGTAGCCGCGCAGCTGCGACATGTTCAGCGTCTCGGCGACGACACCCTGGCCGGCGAAGGCCGCGTCACCGTGCAGGGCGACCGGCAGGACGGTGAAGTCCGTGCCGCCCTTGTTGATGATGTCCTGCTTGGCGCGGGCCACACCCTCCAGGACCGGGTCCACGGCCTCCAGGTGGGACGGGTTCGCGACGAGCGAGACCTTGATCTGCTCGCCGTCGAGGCCCGTGAAGGTGCCCTCGGCGCCCAGGTGGTACTTCACGTCGCCGGAGCCGTGCATCGACTTCGGGTCGAGGTTGCCCTCGAACTCGCGGAAGATCTGCGCGTACGACTTGCCGACGATGTTGGCGAGGACGTTCAGGCGGCCGCGGTGGGCCATGCCGATGACGACCTCTTCGAGGCGGGCCTCGGCCGCGGAGTCGATGACCGCGTCGAGCAGCGGGATGACGGACTCGCCGCCCTCCAGCGAGAAGCGCTTCTGGCCGACGTACTTCGTCTGCAGGAAGGTCTCGAAGGCCTCCGCCGCGTTCAGGCGGCGCAGGATCCGCAGCTGCTCCTCGCGCTCCGGCTTGGTGTGCGGGCGCTCGATGCGGTCCTGGATCCAGCGGCGCTGCTTCGGGTCCTGGATGTGCATGAACTCGACGCCGGTGGTGCGGCAGTACGAGTCGCGCAGCACGCCGAGGATGTCGCGCAGCTTCATCATCGACTTGCCGGCGAAGCCGCCGACGGCGAACTCGCGCTCCAGGTCCCACAGGGTGAGGCCGTGCTCGGTGATGTCCAGGTCGGGGTGCTTGCGCTGCTTGTACTCCAGCGGGTCGGTGTCGGCCATGACGTGGCCGCGGACCCGGTAGGAGTGGATCAGCTCGAAGACGCGGGCGGCCTTGGTGACGTCGTCGTCGTGGCTGGCGTCGATGTCGCGCATCCAGCGGACCGGCTCGTACGGGATCCGCAGCGCCTCGAAGACGTCGTCGTAGAAGCCGTTCTCGCCGAGGAGCAGGTTGGCGACGATCCGCAGGAACTCGCCGGAGGCCGCACCCTGGATGACCCGGTGGTCGTAGGTCGAGGTCAGGGTCATGACCTTGGAGACGCCCAGCTTGTTCAGGGTGTCCTGCGAGGTGCCCTGGAACTCGGCCGGGTAGTCCATGGAGCCGACGCCCATGATGACCGACTGACCGGGCATCAGACGCGGCACGGAGTGGACGGTGCCCAGGCCGCCCGGGTTGGTCAGGGAGACCGTCACGCCGGTGAAGTCGTCCATCGTCAGCTTGCCGACGCGGGCGCGGCGGACGATGTCCTCGTAGGCCTGCCAGAACTCGAAGAAGTTCAGGGTCTCGGCCTTCTTGATGCCGGCGACGACGAGCTGGCGGTCGCCGTTCGGCTTGACCAGGTCGATCGCGAGGCCGAAGTTCACGTGCTCCGGCTTGACCAGGGTCGGCTTGCCGTCCTTCTCCGCGAAGGAGTAGTTCATCGACGGCATGGCCTTGATGGCCTGCACCATGGCGTAGCCGATCAGGTGCGTGAAGGAGATCTTCCCGCCCCGGGCGCGCTTGAGGTGGTTGTTGATGACGATGCGGTTGTCGAACAGCAGCTTCACCGGGACGGCGCGCACGGACGTGGCCGTCGGCACCTCCAGCGAGGCGTTCATGTTCTTCGCGACCGCGGCGGCCGGGCCGCGGAGCGTCACCAGCTCGGGGCCCGCCGGGGCCTCGGTGGCGGGCGCGGCCTTCGGGGCGGCGGCGGGGGCGGCGGCCGGAGCCTGGGCCTGAGGGGCAGGCGCGGCCGGTGCGGCGGCCGGGGCCTGGGAGGTGACAGTCACAGCAGGGGCACCAGAGGGGGTGGCAGGAGCAGGGGCAGGAGCTGACACAGGCGCGGCGGTCGGGGCGGGGGCTGCAGCGCTCGCCGCCCCCGTGGCGGCGGCGTCGGAGACCTGCGCGGCGACGGCGACGGGGGTGGAGGCCTGTGCGGAGGCGCCATCCGTCGTCGGGGACTTCACCGGCTCGTCGGCCTTGGCGGGAGCGCTCGCGCCCCCCGGCTTGTAGTCGGCGAAGAAGTCCCACCAGGCCCGATCGACCGAATTCGGGTCCTGGAGGTACTGCTGGTAGATCTCGTCGACGAGCCACTCATTGGCGCCGAAGCCCGAGGCAGGGGTCTTCCCGCCTTCTGCTGCTTCGGTCGTTGTGCTCGAGTTACTGGGGGACTGTGGCGACACGGCGGCAACCGCCCTCTTCCGCTTCACAAGGTATGGACAGCGGGAATAAAGGCTACGCCTCCCGGGCGGGGAGATGCAGACCGGGCGGGACTTCCGTCATGTAGGTCACACCGAACGGCGGGTTTCGGGGCCCTGAATGGCGGGAAACCAGCCTGGTTCGGGTAGCGCACAACCGGGTTGCGGCCCCCTGGCTTCGCACCCCTGACGGACCTCGGGCACGTGTGGCCGAGATCATGTCCTTCCCAGTCGAACCCTACGTCAATGCGGCGCCGGAGGACTGCCCGGAAGCGTGACGAGGATGCGGCAGCCCCGTGACGATTCGGCCACGCCGATCCGGCCGCCGTGCAGCTCGACCGCCCAGCGGGCGATCGCCAGGCCCAGGCCGGTGCCCCCGTCGCCACCGCTGGCGCTGCCCCGGTTGAACCGCTCGAAGACCCGGTGCCGCTCGGCCTCCGGGATCCCGGGGCCCTCGTCCACCACCTCCAGGGCGAGGCTCCCGGGCGCCTCGCCGGCCCGGGCCCGGACGGTGACCCGGCCGAGCGCCGGGCTGTGCTTGACCGCGTTGTCGATCAGGTTCGCCACCACCTGGTGCAGCCGCTCGGCGTCCGCGTACGCGGTCAGCCCGGGCGGGAACACGTCCAGGTGCAGGTGCACGTCGTTGCGGGTGTGCCCGCCCGAGCCCGAGGCCAGCCCCGGCCGGCCGGCCGCCGCCAGCCCCGATTCCTTCAGCACGCCCGACAGGTACGGCCACACCTCGAAGCGGCGCGCCTTCAGCGGGACCACCCCGTTGTCCACCCGGGACAGGTCCAGCAGCGTCTCGACCAGCCGGCCGAGGCGCTCCGTCTGCTTCAGCATGGTCCGCATCGTCTCCGGATCGGCCTCGGAGACCCCGTCCACCACGTTCTCCAGCACCGCCCGCAGCGCCGCGATCGGCGTGCGCAGCTCGTGCGAGACGTTGGCGACCAGCTCCCGGCGGTGCCGGTCCACGGCCTCCAGGTCGTCCGCCATCAGGTTGATCGTGGAGGCCAGGTCGCCCAGCTCGTCGCGCCGGCCC
Source organism: Streptomyces sp. NPDC032472 (assembly GCF_040636955.1). NCBI lineage: Bacteria > Bacillati > Actinomycetota > Actinomycetes > Kitasatosporales > Streptomycetaceae > Streptomyces > Streptomyces sp. NPDC032472. Next base: position 77,711 of record NZ_JBEZVK010000033.1, on the reverse strand, counting down.
GCCCCCCGAACCCGGCGGGTGAAGTCCCCGTGCGAGATCGCCCGGGCCACGCGCGTCATGTCGTCCAGCGGGGCCGTCAGGCTGTGCGCCACGAACTGGGTGATCAGCATCGAGGCGATCACCGAGAACACCGTGATGAAGCGGAGCTCGGTGTCGGTGCGCAGGGCCACCATCAGCAGGCCCGTGGTGATGAAGACCGACACCACCACCAGCGTGCCGAGCTTCGTCTTGATCGAGAACGGGGAGAACGGGCGCAGCCCCCCGCTGTAGGCATCGGCTCCACCGGAGCGGCTGACGCCGCGCCCCCTACCAGGGCGCCCGCCGCCGCTCACGCCTGCGCCGGGGTCTCCAGGGCGTACCCGACGCCGTGGACCGTACGGATCCGCTCCGCACCGATCTTCCGGCGCAGGGCCTTGATGTGGCTGTCGACCGTACGCGTGCCGGAGGCGTCGGCCCAGTCCCACACCTCGGCGAGCAGCTGCTCCCGCGAGAGCACCGCCCGCGGGGTCCCGGCCAGGCACACCAGCAGGTCGAACTCGGTCGGCGTCAGGTGCACGTCCTCGGCCTGCACCCGGACCCGGCGCTGCGCGTGGTCGATCTCCAGGTCCCCCAGGCGCAGGGTGGCCCCGCGCGGGGCGGTCGCGGCCAGCGTCGCCCGCTCCACGCGGCGCAGCAGCACGTGCACCCGGGCCGCGAGCTCGCGCATCGAGAACGGCTTCGTCATGTAGTCGTCGGCGCCGACGCCCAGCCCGACCAGCATGTCGGTCTCGTCGTCGCGCGCGGTGAGCATCAGCACCGGCACCGGGCGCTGCGCCTGGACCCGGCGGCAGACCTCCAGGCCGTCGAAGCCGGGCAGCATCACGTCGAGGACCAGCAGCTCCGGCTGCCAGCTCTCGGCCGCGGCCACGGCGGCCGGGCCGTCGTAGGCCGTCTGCACCTGGAAGCCCTCGGCGCGCAGCCGGGCCGAGATGGCGTCGGCGATGGTGCGGTCGTCCTCGACCACGAGCACGCGCCGCTGGGCGCCGGGGGTGGCCGCGGCGCCGCCGTGGGTGGTGTGCGTCGTCTGTTCCATGTCCCGCCCCTGAAGATCCGCGTGATGGGGGCAGCGTAGAGGAGGCACCGGCCTGCGGCTATGCGGGGTTCAGACAGCGAAAACGCCGGAGGTATGGGTTCCGCTTGGGGGCGGAATCGGGACATGAGCGGCGATGCCGGGCCTTGTGAACGTACCCGAACCGTTACCTCCGGGTGGCGGGCCGGTCTCTCCCGTCGGCGGGCCTCGCGGGCGTACCGCCTCAGCTGCCCTCGAACGGGGGGAGCGCGGACAGGACGTCCGACAGGGCCGCCGGGAGGCTGCCGTCGGCCGCCATCACCTCGAAGCCGCCGTGCACGAAGGCGTACGTGAACCCGTCGTAGACCGTCGGGCCGCCCGTCGGGACCCGCGGCAGGTGCGGGAAGTTTGCCGCCGCGAGCGCACCGCGCAGCCGCGCCAGGCCGTCCGGCGACAGCTTCCCGGCGCCCACCTGCCGGGCCTTGCCGTCCAACCGGATCCAGGAGCCGTCGCCCTTGACCAGCAGGCTGGTGGTCCGGCCGGCGAAGCCGCCGCTGCGGGTGACGGTGACCAGGCGCTCGGCGGGGGAGGAGGGCCCGTTCGTCGGTGTCGGTGTCGGTGTCGGTGTCGGTGTCGGTGTCGGTGTCGGCGTGGGCGTCGGCGGCGGGGTGTTCTGCGCGCTCGGGCCGGTGCTCGTACTGCTGTGTGAGGGGCTCGGCACGGCCCCGTCCGGACCGCCCGCACCGCATCCCGCCAGGGCCACCGCACCCAGCAGCAGCACCGCCGTCGCCGCGCTCCTCGCGTGCACACCCACCCCCGCAGGTATTCGGGCCGACCCCCGAGTATGGAGTCGGCCCCGCCCGTACGGAAAGCACCCGGAGGACGACATCCGCACCGCCGTCCCGCGCTGCCTGCCGCCGCTGCTCGCCCTCCTCCTCGGTCTGTGGGGCCTGGCGCGCGGCGGCGACGGCAGCGCCGGCAGCATGTGGCGCGACGAGGCCGTCACCTGGGAGGTGGCGCACCGGCCGCTCGGCGGGCTGTGGGACCTGCTCGGGCACGTCGATGCGGTCCACGGCCTCTACTACCTCCTGATGCACGGGGTGTTCGGCGTGTTCAGGGCCGCCGGCAGCGACCCGACGGGTGCCGCTGCCGGCCTGTGGGCGCTGCGGCTGCCGTCCGTCGCCGCCACCGCCCTCGCCGCCGCCGGAGTGGCCTCCGTCGGCCGGCGGCTCGCGGGGGAGCGGGCCGGGCTACTGGGCGGCCTGGTCTACGCCGTGCTGCCGCCCGTGCAGATGTACGCCCAGGAGGGGCGCTCGTACGCACTGGTCGCGGCGGCCGTCGTCTGGGCCACGTACCTGATGCTGTACGAGCGCTGGATTGCGTACGGGGCGGTGCTGGTGGCGGGGTGCTGGCTGCACGAGTTCGCCGCCCTGGCGCTCCTCGCGCACGCCGTCACCGCCCGGCGCTCGCCCGGCTGGCGGCGCGCGGCCGCCGCGGTGCTCGTGCTGGTGCTGCCGCTGGCGGTGGTCAGCGCCCGGCAGGCGGAGCAGCAGCTGGGCTGGCTCGGCCGGCCGAAATGGCAGGACTGGGCGGCGTACGCGGTCCTCGCGGCCGGCGTCTGGCTGCTCACCCGCGGCGGGGCGCTGCCGAGGGAGCTGGTCCGGGTCGCCGTGCCGCTGGCGCTGCTGCCGCCCGGGGTGCTCATGGCGGTCTCGCTGGTCCACCCCTGGTACGTCGACCGGTACGTGCTGTACGCCCTGGCCGGGCTTGCCCTCGCCGCCGGGGCCCGGCTCGCGGCCGTGCCCACCTGGCGGCCGTGGGTGGGGGTCGGCCTGCTCCTGCTGCCGCTCGGGTGGTGGTCGGCGTGGCTGCGCACCCCCGACAGCCGCAAGGACGACGCGCTTGCGGTGGCCGCCGCGGTCCGGGAGCGGGCCCGGCCCCGGGACGCGGTGCTGTTCATGCCGGCCCGGCGGCGCGCCTGGCTGCTGTCCTCGCCCGCGGTGTACGGGGGCCTGCGCGACCTGGCTCTGGACCGCTCGCCGGCGGCCTCGGCCTCGCTGTGGGGCACCGAGCTGCCGGCCGCGGAGATCCGGGCGCGGGTCGCGGCCGCCCCGCGGGTGGTGGCCCTGCTGGATCCGGCCGGGCAGCCGCTGGATCCGTACCCGGGGGAGGCCGCGAAGCGGGAGGTTTTGGATGCGGATTTCACCCTGTGCGGGGTGGAGTCGGTCCGCGGAGCCCGCATCGCGGTGTACGCCCGCCGGGGCGCTTGCCGCTGACTGTCCGGTCCGGGGGCTGCCAAGCGCCGCCCGCGCGGGGCGGCCGCCTGGGCGGGCGGGGGTGCCGCCGTCCGGGCGGGCCGGGATGCGGGGCCGGCGGCGGCCGCCCGATTGCCGCCTCGCCGCGTTCGCCGCGCGTCCGGCTGGGGGCGCCGCTGCGCGGAGCGACTCCCCGCCCCGCCCTTTCACCGTTTCCCGGGCTCCGCCCGGACCCGATTCGCCTCAAACGCCGGCGGGGCTTTGAAGATCCCGGACCGCCGCCCGGCAACGGTCGCCCCGTTCGAAGCCGAGGGGCGGCAACACCAGCCTCGCCGGCGATTGAGGCGCGGGGGCTGGGGCGGAGCCCCAGAAGCCCAGGCGATTGAGTGGGGGTCCCCCCGGACGAAGTCTGGGGGAGGGTCCGGGCGGAGCCCGGTGCCCGGCGGAGCCGGGTTGCTCCCCCAGCTACCGCTGGGAGGTGCCCCCAGGGGCTCCGCCCCGGACCCCGTCCGCCTCAAACGCCGGCGAGGCTGAAATGGCCCCGCGGCCCGTGAGGCGGCTGGGGCAAGATGAGGGCACCGTTGTATCGGGGATTCGGGGGACAACCGCATGACCACCGCACACACGACACCGCACGCCGCCGCAGGAGTTGGCCAGGAGGCGGTGGCGCCGCTGGTGGGGGTCGACTGGTTGAGGGCGCGCCTCGGCACGCCCGGGCTGGTCGTCTTCGATGCCTCCGTCGGTGCTCATCGCGGCGCCGCCCGGCGGATCCCCGGGGCCCGGCCCTTCGACCTCGACGGTGCGCTGTCCGACCACGACGCCCCCGCCCCGCACACCATGCCCGGCGCCGCCGCCTTCACCGAGGCGATGCGGGCCCTCGGCGTGGACGACACCGCCACCGTTGTCGTGTACGACGGCGCCGGCATCTACTCCAGCGCCCGCGCCTGGTGGATGCTGCGCGCCATGGGCTTCGACCGGGCCGCCGTCCTCGACGGCGGCCTGCCGGCCTGGACCGCCGCCGGGCTGCCCGTCGAGGACGCGGGGCCGGCGTACGAGGGGCCGCGCGGCTCCTTCACCGCCCGCCCCCGCCCGGGTCTGCTGGTCGGCAGCGATGCCGTCGGCGCCGCCCTGGCCGACCCGGCCGTGGCCGTGGTGGACGCCCGGACCCGGGGGCGGTTCGCCGGCACGGCGCCCGAGCCGCGGCCGGGCCTGCGCGGCGGCCACATGCCGGGGGCGGTCAACCTGCCGTTCGGGGAACTGCTGGGGGAGGGCGGCCTCATGCGGCCCGCCACCGAACTCCGCGAGACCTTCGCGGGGTTGGTCGGGGAGCGGGAGCAGCTGGTCTTCAGCTGCGGGTCCGGGGTCACGGCCTGCGTGCTTGCGCTCGGCGCCGTACTCGCCGGCTACTCCTCCCTCGCCGTGTACGACGGCTCGTGGACCGACTGGGCCATGCGGCCGGAGCTGCCGGCGGTGACCGGCAGGAGGGCGGAGCTCGCGGGCGGGCCCGCGTACGAGGGCCGGTTCGCCGGACCGGCGACGGGGGACGAGCGGAGCATCCTGACCGACGTCCTGGAGGCGCAGCGGGCGACGCTCGAACTGAAGTGCTCGGGGCTCGGCGCCGAACTGGCCCTGCGCTCGGCCGATCCGTCCACGCTCTCGCTGCTGGGCCTGGTCCGGCACCTCGCCGACATGGAGCGGCGCTGGTTCCGGAAGGTCCTGGCGGCCCAGGAGGCGCCGGCCCTGTTCTCGTCGGAGGCGGACCCGGACGGGGACTTCGACGGGGTGGCCCCGCCCGGCCCCGGCACCGCCGCCGCGGCCGAGGCGGCGTGGGCGGCCTGGCGCGCCGAGACCGCGTTCGCCCGCGCCTTCACCGCGGACGCCCCCCACCTCGACGTGGAGGGACAGGACGACGACTGGCGCGGACGGGTCTCCCTGCGCTGGGTCCTGGTCCACATGATCGAGGAATACGCCCGTCACAACGGCCACGCGGACCTCCTGCGCGAACGCATCGACGGCACGGTCGGCCTCTGACCCCGGGGGGATAACCCCACCCCCGGGACGGGTAGCCGCACCATCGGCAACACGATCTCGGTCAGGGAGACTCGGACCATGACTCGTTTCCCCGTCCCATTCCACCCCGTTCGTACGGCCGTTGTCGTGGCCGGCGCCGGACTGCTGCTGGGCGGCTGCTCGTTCGACCTGGCCGATGCCAAGACCCGGACGGCCACCGCCGATGCCGTGGTCGCCGAGGCCGTGACGGCGGTCGAGGTGCCGGACGCCCGCCGCGGCTCCATCGAGGTCACCGCCGGCAGCGGGCCCGGCGTCACGGTCCGCCGCACCGTGCACTACCGCGGCAGCGCCCCGAGGCCCGGGCAGCGGGTCGAGGGCGGGCGGCTCGTGTTCAGCGACGGCTGTCCCGCCGGCGCCGGGGCCTGCTGGGTCGACTACCGCCTGGAGGTTCCGGCCGCCGCCACCGTCAGGCTCACCAGCAGCAGCGGCCGCATCTCGGCCACCGGGGTGGCCGCGGCCGAGCTCATGTCCTCCTCCGGCGCCATCAGGGCCGAGGGCATCACCGGCCCGCTGAAGGTCCGTACGGCCTCCGGCTCCGTCACCGGCGCCGGGCTGTCCGGGCCGAGCGCCGAGGCCGCCGCCTCCTCCGGCGACGTCGCCCTGGAGTTCGCGAAGCCGCCGGCCTCGGTGGCGGCCCGCACGAGCTCGGGCGACGTCACCCTCCGCGTCCCGCGGGCCCCGTACCGGGTCGAGACCCGGACGGCATCCGGCAAGCAGGACGCTTCCCTGGCCTCGGACCCGGCCGCGGCGGCCCGGATCGCCGTCCACACCTCGTCGGGGGACATCCGCCTCGCGGCCGCGGACTGACCGGGCGACAGACCCTCCGGAGCCTGTTCGCCCGGGGCGAACAGGAGTTGGGGAACATCGGGAGGCGCACATGCATTGAGTCGGCATAGCTCAACTTCACTGCCGGAGGGAAGATCATGGCTTCGACGTCCGTAACGCTCACCCTGCCCGTGTTGCCGCTCGACGACGAGGTCGTGCTGCCCGGAATGGTCGTGCCGCTGGACCTGTCCGACGCCGAGGTGCGGGGCGCCGTCGAGGCCGCCCAGGCCGCGGTGCGCAGCGGGAAGCCCCGGGTGCTGCTCGTCCCGCGGGTCGACGGCAAGTACGCCGGCACCGGTGTGCTCGGGACCGTCGAGCAGGTGGGCCGGCTCTCCGACGGGGACCCGGGGGCGCTCATCCGCGGCATCGGCCGCGTCCGTATCGGGGCCGGGACCACCGGGCCCGGCGCCGCGCTCTGGGTCGAGGGCGAGAGCGTCGACGAGCGGCTGGCCGATCCGCTGCCCGGATCCGTCACCGAGCTCGTCAAGGAGTACAAGGCCCTCGCCACCAGCTGGCTGAAGAAGCGCGGCGCCTGGCAGGTCGTGGACCGCATCCAGCAGATCGAGGGCGTCTCCGCCCTCGCCGACAACTCCGGCTACTCACCCTTCCTGACCACGGCCCAGAAGGTGGAGCTGCTGGAGACCGCCGACCCGGTCGCCCGCCTCAAGCTCGCCACCACCTGGCTGCGCGACCACCTCGCCGAGCAGGACGTCGCCGAATCCATCGCCAAGGACGTCCAGGACGGCGTCGAGAAGCAGCAGCGCGAGTTCCTGCTGCGCCGTCAGCTGGAGGCCGTGCGCAAGGAGCTGCGCGAGCTGGGCGGCGAGAAGGAGGGCGAGGAGTCCGACGACTACCGGGCCCGCGTCGAGGCCGCCGACCTGCCCGAGAAGGTGCGCGAGGCCGCCCTCAAGGAGGTCGAGAAGCTGGAGCGCGCCAGCGACCAGTCCCCGGAGGGCTCCTGGATCCGCACCTGGCTCGACACGGTCCTCGAACTGCCCTGGAACGAGCGGACCGAGGACGAGTACGACATCCGCGGCGCGCGCGCCGTCCTGGACGCCGAACACGCCGGCCTCGGCGACGTGAAGGACCGCATCACCGAGTACCTCGCCGTGCGCAAGCGCCGCTCCGAGCGCGGGATGGGCGTCATCGGCGGCCGCCGCGGCGGCGCCGTCCTCGCCCTCGTCGGCCCGCCCGGCGTCGGCAAGACCTCCCTCGGGGAGAGCGTGGCCCACGCCATGGGCCGCAAGTTCGTCCGCGTCGCCCTCGGCGGCGTCCGCGACGAGGCCGAGATCCGCGGCCACCGCCGTACGTACGTGGGCGCACTGCCCGGCCGCATCGTCCGCGCCATCAAGGAGGCCGGATCGATGAACCCGGTCGTCCTCCTCGACGAGATCGACAAGGTCGGCTCCGACTTCCGCGGCGACCCGGCCGCCGCCCTGCTGGAGGTCCTCGACCCCGCCCAGAACCACACCTTCCGCGACCACTACCTGGAGGTGGAGCTCGACCTCAGCGACGTCGTCTTCCTCGCCACCGCCAACGTGCTGGAGGCCATCCCCGAGGCCCTCGCCGACCGCATGGAGCTCGTCCGCCTCGACGGCTACACCGAGGACGAGAAGATCGTCATCGCCCGCGACCACCTGCTGCCCCGCCAGCTGGAGCGGGCGGGCCTCGCCGCCGACGAGGTCGTCCTGGAGGAGGACGCCCTGCGCAAGCTCGCCGGCGAGTACACCCGCGAGGCCGGCGTGCGCACCCTGGAGCGGTCCGTCGCCCGACTGCTGCGGAAGGTGGCCTCGCAGCACGAGCTGGGGGAGAAGGAGCTGCCGCTGCGGATCGGCGCCGATGACCTGCGGGCCCTGATCGGCCGGCCGCGCCACGTGCCGGAGTCCGCGCAGGACCCGGCCGAGCGGCGCACCGCCGTCCCCGGCGTGGCCACCGGCCTCGCGGTGACCGGCGCCGGCGGCGACGTGCTCTTCGTCGAGGCCTCGCTCGCCGACCCCGAGACCGGCGCCGCCGGACTGACCCTGACCGGCCAGCTGGGCGACGTGATGAAGGAGTCCGCCCAGATCGCGCTGAGCTTCCTGCGCTCGCACGGCGCCGAGCTGGAGCTGCCCGTCGCCGACCTGAAGGACCGGGGCGTCCACATCCACTTCCCGGCGGGCGCCGTGCCGAAGGACGGGCCGAGCGCGGGCATCACCATGACCACCGCCCTCGCCTCGCTGCTGTCCGGGCGGCAGGTCCGCACGGACGTGGCCATGACCGGCGAGGTCTCGCTGACCGGGCGGGTCCTGCCGATCGGCGGGGTCAAGCAGAAGCTGCTCGCCGCGCACCGGGCCGGGCTGACCACGGTCATCATCCCGAAGCGCAACGAGGCCGACCTCGACGACGTGCCCGCCGAGGTGCTGGAGGGGCTGGAGGTGCATCCGGTGACCGATGTGCGGCAGGTGCTCCAGCTGGCGCTTGCCCAGGGCCAGGCCCAGGCCCAGCCGGTGGTGCCCGTCACCACGGCCGCCTGAGCCGCCTGAGCCGCCTGAGCACGCCGCGACGGCCCGGGAGTCCCGCTCGGCGGGGTCCCGGGCCGTCGCCGTACCCGCTGCGAAATACTGGAGGCCTCCGGCGCAGGGGCGCCGGGGCCGGGGACGGGACAACGGGATCGACGGGAGCGGCACGTGCACGGCAGCGAAGACCAGGAGTTCCTCGCCTTGGAGCGGGAGCTGTCCGTCTTCCTGCGGCGGGCCCGCGCCTCCTCCGGGGAGATGGCGCGCGCCCTGCACCCGGAGCTGGAGCCCGCCGCGTACGGCCTCCTCGTCCGGCTGGAGGCCGCCGGCCGCCAGCGGGCCACCGAGCTCGCCGCGTACTTCGGGGTCGGCAAGGCCACCATGAGCCGGCAGCTGCGGGCCCTGGAGGTGCTGGGGCTGGTGGCCCGCGAGCCGGACCCGGCCGACGGCCGGGCCTTCCTGGTCGGGCTCACGGAGGAGGGGCGCGAGCGGTTCCTGCGGGTGCGGGGGGCTCGGCGGGAGCAGTACATGCGCAAGCTCGCCGACTGGGACCGCGGCGAGGTCGCGGAACTCGCCCGCCTCCTGAACCAACTGAACCAGGGCGAGGAATAGCCTCGCCTCTGCTTTCTTAGCCGGGGTCCGGCTATTTCAGCCTCGCCGGCGTTTGAGTGGGGGTCCCCCCGGACGAAGTCTGGGGGAGGGTCCGGGCGGAGCCCGGTGCCCGGCGGAGCCGGGTTCCTCGGTGCGCCGCCCCGAACCCCGCGCCGGCGGGGCTGGAATGGCGGGCCCCCGCCCCAAGCGCAGCGGGAGCCTGCGGAGCTTCTGGGGCGCTGCCCCAGACCCCGCGCCTCAAACGCCGGCGAGGCTGGATGTGCCGGCGGGGCTGGAATGGCGGGCCCCCGCCCCAAGCGCAGCGGGAGCCGGCGGAGCTTCTGGGGCGCTGCCCCAGACCCCGCGCCTCAAATGCCGGCGAGGCTGGATGTGCCGGCGGGGCTGGGGTGGCGGAGCGTCGCCGCAGGTTTCGGGGGAGCCGGTGGGGCCGAACACCGGCGGGACGGGAGTGCTACAGCTCCGCGTAGGCCGCCGAGGCGTCGTCGTGGCGTTTGCCGCGGGCGGGCGGGGCGGGCGGGGCCGCCTCCAGGGCGCGGACCCGGGCGATCAGCCCCCGCGCCCCCTCCCGCCGCAGCACCGCAAGGCACCGCGCCCAGTCGCCCTCCGCGAAGGTGTCCGTCCACCGGCTCGCCCCGTCGGTGAGCGCGGCCACCGCCCGGACCCGCTCGCGCGGGGTGCGCCCGGTCACCGCCCGCGCCGCGACCGCCGGGTCCGCGGCCGCCGTGAAGAACCCGCCCTCCGCATTGCGCAGCGCGTCCGCCGTCGCCCGGGTGCGCAGCGCCTCGCGCGGGACCCGGTCGAGGCGGTCGTCCAGGACCGCCGTCACCTCGCCGCCGGGCGCCTCGAGCAGCAGGACGGAGTCCGAGAGCACCAGGTGCTCCACGTACGCCTCGTCCCAGCGGACCAGCACCACCGTCGCCTGTGGCGTGCGCACGTGAGAAAGGTCACACGTGCCGCGGTGGGCGTCGGCGGTGTCGCGGATGGACTCCGCCAGGATCCGGTCCAGCGGCATGTCCCGCCGCGATCCGGACAGTTCGGTCAATCGGCCCCCGAGCCGGGTGGTGAACCACGGAACGCCGTGCGCGCACCCGACGTCGCCGGGTGGCGGCGTGACCCCGTCCAGGGCGACCAGGACGCCGCCACCCGAGGCGGGCGTCGCGGCTGATAGCCAGTCCTCGTTGGGGCGTTCCGGGTTGCCGGGGGCCGTGGCGAGGTCGATGCGCATGCGGACATTCTGCCCGCGGCGCCCCCGCGGGGGGCCGGATCGCCCGGGAAGGTCCGTACCAACTGGCGGTGTCGGGCCCGGGTGCCGCCTCCCCGCCGTCCGGGGCCGCGCGGAGCCCTCCCCGGCACATGTGGGCGCGCATATTGCCAAAGCCCCCATCGATCTTTCAACCACCCCTCGGTGGAGGCGCCCGTAAGTCCCACCTCCGAGTTGGTCGGCAACTCATCCGTGATGTTCACTCGTTCGAGTGGCCGGGTGGGCGATGTGAGGCTCTCTCCCCAACACACTGCAAAGGTCTGAGGCGGTACGAGGGGGCAGGGGGCGTTTACTTGTTGACCGGCCGTTACCTCGGCCACACGAGTAGACGAGCACGAGCACACGTACAGGATTGCGAGCACCGGTGCAGAAGAAGCGGTCTCGGAAGAACGGCACCGCCACCGACGGACCCGCCCCCGCAGGACGCCGCGTCCGCGTGCGCAGCAGGCTGGTCGTCGGTGTCGCCGTCGCCGGACTCACCGTCCTCGCGGCCGGTGCCCCCGCCGTGGTCACGGCGACCCGCGAGCTGAACGACTCCCAGGCGCTGGTCACCCTCGCCGAACAGGCCCAGCACACCCTCACCCTCGCGCACCTCCTCGGCGACGAGCGCGACGCCGCCGTCGAGTACGTGGCCAAGGGCCGCCCCGGCGGCCAGGGCAAGGGCCCCGTGCAGGAGCGGACGGCCCTGACCGACCGGCAGATCGAAGAGGTCAAGGCGGAGGCCGACGAACCCCTCGCCAAGGCCCTCGCCCGCATCCAGGCCGTCCGCACCGAAGCCGTCGACGGCAAGGGCAGCGCCCTCGCCGCCCACCAGGCCTACTCCGCCGTCATCGCGGAACTCCTCGCACCGGGCGACCGGCTCGCCGAGCAGACCCCGCCGCGCGCCGAGGCCGCCCTCGCCACCACCCGCCCGCTGGCCCCCCTCGACCAGGCCGTGGAACAGGCCTCCGCCACCCGCGGGCTGCTCCTCGCCGCGCTGGCCGTCCCCCGCGGCGACCAGCAGCCCGGCGCGGCCGCCTCCGACGAGCTCAGCACCGCCGCCCAGCGGGCCCGCGTACGGGAGCAGGCCGCGCTGGAGGACTTCACGCGCGTCGCCCGGCCCGACGTCCGCCAGACCCTCGCCGCCACCGTCACCGGCCCCGAGGTCAAGGCCGCCGACGACCACCTCAAGCGGCTCACCGAACGCCCCACCCTCTCCGCGTCCGACCGCAAGGGCGACACCGCCGCCGTCGGCTCCGCCCTCACCGCCCGCATCGACCGCATGCGGTCCGTCGAAGCCACCCTCGCCGGGCAGCGGGCCACCGCGCTGGCGGCCCAGCGCGACGACGACGTGACCCGGCTGGAGCTGCTGCTCGCCGTCATCGGCGTGCTGTTCCTCTTCGCCGTCGGCGTCTCCACGGCCGTCGCCCGCTCCCTCACCCGGCCGCTGTCCGTACTGCGGCGCGGCGCGGCCCGCCTCGCGACGCCCGAGGGCTCCGTCGAACCGGTCCGCTTCACCGGCCGCAACGACGAGTTCGCCGAAGTCGTCCGCCACCTCAATGCCGTACGCGACCAGACGGTCGCCCTGCACACCAAGATCGCCGGCCTCGACGCCGACCAGCGCCGCGTCATCGGCCGCAACGAGGCCCTCGCCTCCGGCCGCGACGCCCTGGAAGCCGAACTGAAGCAGCTGCGCGAGAACCTCGAAGAGCACCGGCGCGTCATGTCGACGACCTCGGTGTCGCTGTCGCTGCGCACCCTCGGCCTCGTCGAGCGCCAGCTCGCCGTCATCGAGGAGCTGGAGGCCAAGGAGCAGGACCCGGACCGGCTGGAGACCCTCTTCAAGCTGGACCACCTGGCGACGGTGATGCGCCGCCACAACGAGAACCTGCTCGTCCTCGCCGGCCAGGAGCACGGCCACGGCGCCGGCGCCCCGGTGCCGCTCGTCGACGTCATGCGGGCCGCGGTCAGCGAGATCGAACGCTACGAGCGCGTCGACCTCGCCGTCCTGCCCGCCTTCGTGCAGGTCGCCGGGCACGCCGCCGACGACCTCTCGCACGTGCTGGCCGAACTGCTGGAGAACGCGACGACGTTCTCGCCGCCCGGCGCCAAGGTCAAGGTGTCCGGCCGCCTGCTCGACGGCGGCGACGTGGTGCTGTCCGTCGTGGACGAGGGCATCGGCGTCACCGCCGACCGGCTGGAGGCGCTCAACGCCCGGCTGGCCACGCCCGAGGCCTACGACGAGGAGTCCGAGGCGGAGCACGGCCTCGGCCTCGGCCTGTACGTGGCCGGACGCCTCGCGGCCCGGCACGGCGTCACCGCGGAGCTGCGCGCCCCGCAGCACGGCGGCACCGAGGCCGTGGTGGTCGTCCCGGCCGCCCTGCTGCCGGACGGCCCGCCGGCCTCGCCCTCGCCCGTCCACACCTTCGCCTCGGCCACACCCGGCCTGCCGCACTACCAGCTCCCGGGCGTGGTCGCCGAGGCCAACGAGAACACCCTGCAGCCGCGCCTCCGGCCGGCGGCGGAGGGGGACTTCGGCGTGGCGGCCGGTACGGATTCCGGTGCTGCCGGTGCCGATTTCGGTGCTGGTGCTGCCGGTGCTGCCGGTGCTGCCGGTGACTCCGGGTTCGGTGTCGGGCCGGATGCCGGCGCCGCCATGGGATCCGGACCCGCCGACGGCTCGGACGCCGACCCGCTGACGGGCTCGCAGCCCCTCGCCGACGGGTTCGCCGCCGGGCCGGCCGACGTTGAGCCCGTTTCGGATCCCGCGGCGGATGCCGCCCGGGTGCGGGTTCCCGCGCAGGGGGCGGCGGGCGGGGCCGGGCTGCCTCCGGCCGAGCAGGTCTTCACCGTCCGGGCCGCCGAGGCCGCCGACGCCGGGGCAGACGCGGACGGCGCCGCGGCCGCGGCCGGGCCGGCCCCGCTGCCGGCGCGCGAGCACGCGCCGCAGGACGGGCTGCCGCCCGCCGAGCAGGTGTTCACTGCGCAGACCCCGGCCGACCGGGATCCCGGAGACGAACTCCTCGCGCGCATCGTCCCCGACGCAGAACCGGGCGCCTTCGCGGTGCCCGACCCCGGCCCGGCGGCCGCGGAGTCCTCGACCGACCCCGCGCAGTCGGCCCTCGTAACGGAAGAGAACCCCTCGCCCGACGCGGAACGGCTGCCCCCGGCCGACCAGGTCTTCACCGCGGACGGCGCACCGGCGGAACCGCACCGGCACGCACCCGCCGAGGACGACTGGGTCCCGCGCCAGGGGAGCCACCCCGACGCGGCGCCCGAGGCCGTCACCGAGGCCGTCACCGCCAAGGGCCTGCCCAAGCGGACCCCGCGCACCGTGGCCGCCGGCGGCCGGGCCCACCCCGGCAGCGGCACCGCCCCCGGTGCCGGCCCGGCCCGGCCCGCACCGCGCCGCGTCGACGCCGACGAACTGCGGCGCCGGCTCGGCGGGTTCTACCAGGGGACGCGGGACGGGCGGCGCGTCGTGGCCGCCGAGCTCGCACAGGACACCGACCAGGGGGACACCGCACAGGAGGACGCACGCACATGACCGCGCCCAGTACGTACGGACTGAGCACCCAGGCCCGCAACCTGCAGTGGCTGCTGACGGACCTGGTCGAGGAGGTGCCCGGCGTCAACTCCGTCGCCGTCGTGTCCTCGGACGGGCTCCTGCTGCTGTCCTCCGACCCCGCAGGCGCCGCCGCGAGCGCCGTGGGCGCCGGCGGGGGCGCGGGCGCCCCGAAGGGTCCGCGCGGTGCGTCCGCCGACCTCGCCACCATCGTCTCCGGCCTCGGCAGCCTCACCACCGGCGCCGCCTCCCTCATGGACGGCGGGGCGGTCAAGCAGACCATGGTGGCGATGGAGTACGGTTCCGTCTTCGTCATGGCCATCAGCGACGGCTCGCTGCTCGGCGTGCACGCCACTCCGGACTGCGACATGAGCGTCGTCGCGTACCACATGGCCCTGTTCGTCGGACGCGCCGGACACGTCCTGACGCCCGAAGTCCGCAGCGAGCTGCGCCAGTCGATGGAGAAGACCACGTGAGGAGCCCGGCCCCGGCATCCGACCGGCTGCCGATACGCGGGGCCGACCGCCGGCCCGCCCGCGTCCGCCCGTACTCCCTGACGGGCGGCCGCACCCGTTTCACGCAGGTCCTGCACGTGGAGACCTTCGTCGCCGCGCTCGACACGCGCGCCTCGCAGCCGCAGAAGCCCGACGGCGACGCGGGCGCCGGAGCCGGCGCCGGCTCGGCCGACCGCATGCCCGAGATGCCGGCGATCGTCGAGGTCTGCCGCCGCATGCGCACCATCGCCGAGATAGCCGCGCTGCTGAAGCTGCCGCTCGGCGTGGTCCGCGTCCTGGTCAGCGACCTCGCCGACCAGGGAAGGATCCGCGTCTACGGAACCGGGCACGGCCCCGGCCGTCCCGACCGCGCACTGCTCGAAAGGGTGCTCAGTGGCCTTCGCCGTCTGTGAGACCGCCACCGTCATCGACGACGAGCCCGTCCAGCCCTGGCAGTACGACCGCTCCCGCGCCCCCGTCGCCGTCAAGGTGCTGGTCGCGGGCGGCTTCGGCGTCGGCAAGACCACGTTCGTGTCGTCCGTCTCCGAGATCACCCCGCTGCGCACCGAGGCGGTGATGACCCAGGCCAGCCTGCCGACCGACGACCTGTCGGCGACGCCCGACAAGAACACCACCACCGTCGCGATGGACTTCGGCCGGATCACCCTCGCCGACGACCTCGTGCTGTACGTGTACGGCACGCCCGGCCAGGAGCGCTTCTGGTTCATGTGGGACGACCTGGTGCGCGGCGCCATCGGCGGCATCGTCATGGCCGACACGCGCCGGCTGCGGGACTGCTTCCCCGCCCTCGACTACTTCGAGAGCTGCGGGCTGCCGTACGCGGTCGCGGTCAACCACTTCGAGGGCTCGCGCTCGTACGAGCCGGAGGACGTGCGCGAGGCGCTCACCATCCCGCCCCACGTCCCCGTGATGATCATGGACGCGCGGCGCCGGGAGACGGTCGTGGACTCGCTGACGACGCTGGTCGCCCACGCCCTCGACGCGACGCCCGAGTAACGGTCCGCTCATAGCTCCCGCTCAAAGCTCCGCACCTGCCCGAAACGAGAACGTGAGATGCGCAAGATACTCGTCGTGGGGGCCGGCCAGTCCGGCCTCCAGCTCGCCATCGGCCTCCAGTCGAAGGGCTACGACGTCACCCTCATGTCCAACCGGACCGCGGACGAGATCCGCACCGGGCGGATCATGTCCACGCAGGTCATGTTCGACACGGCGCTCCAGCACGAGCGGGACCTCGGGCTCAACTACTGGGAGCGGCTCACCCCGCGCATCGAGGGCATCGGCGTCTCCGTGGCCGGCCCCGACGGCGCCCGGGCCGTGGACTGGCTCGGCCGGCTCAAGGCGTACGCCCAGTCGGTGGACCAGCGGCTGAAGATGGCCGGCTGGCTCGACACCTTCGTGCAGCAGGGCGGCCAGCTCGTCATCCACGGCGCGTCCGTCGCCGACCTCGACTACTTCTCCCGCACGTACGACCTGGTGCTCGTCGCGGCGGGCAAGGGCGAGCTCGTGTCGATGTTCGGGCGGGACCCGAAGCGCTCCCCGTACGGCACGCCGCAGCGCGCGCTGGCCCTCTCGTACGTGCACGGACTCCGGCCGCGTCCCGAGCACCCGGGGACGGAGGCGGTGCGCTGCACCCTGGTGCCGGGCGTGGGCGAGCTGTTCGTCATGCCGACCCTGACCACGTCGGGGCGGGCGGACATCCTGTTCTGGGAGGGGCTCCCGGGCGGGCCGCTCGACGTGTTCCGCGGGGTGAACGACCCGTCGGAGCACCTGGAGCTCACCCTGGAGCTGATGGAGAAGTTCACGCCCTGGGAGTACGAGCGGGCGGTGGACGTCGAACTGACGGACGCGGGCGGCACGCTGGCCGGCCGGTACGCGCCGGTCGTCCGCAACCCCGTAGGGCGGCTGCCGGGCGGCGGGCTGGTGCTGGGCGTCGCGGACGTGGTCGTCACGAACGACCCGATCACCGGGCAGGGCTCGAACTCCGCGGCGAAGTGCGCCGCCTCGTACCTGTCGTCGATCCTGATGCACGGGGACAAGCCGTTCGACGAGGCCTGGATGAAGGCGACCTTCGACAAGTACTGGTTCACGACCGGCAAGCCGGTGACCGACTGGACCAACGCGATGCTGGGCGCGCCGCCGGCCCACGTGATGGACCTGATCGGGGCGGCGGGGACGTACCAGGCGGTGGCGGACCGTTTCGCCAACGGCTTCGACAACCCGTCCGACTTCGACGCGTACTTCTACGACGCCGAGGACACGGCGGACTACCTGGCGCAGGCCGCGGCGGCCGCGGGCCGGTAGCGCCGGGCCCCTACCCGGCCGGGAGGCCGAGCACCATCAGGACCACCGCCGCCGGCGGCAGCACCGCGCACCAGGCCGTGACGCGGCGCGCCGCTGCATACCGGCCGGTGCGGGGCATCGGCAATGCGGCCAGCAGCAGGGCGGGGGTCGCGAAGAGCGTCGCCTGCCAGCACACGGCTATGGCCGCGAGGGCGGCGTCCAGGCTCGCCGAGCAGTTGTCGGGACCGCAGCCGTCCGTGGCCATGGGGGCCAGCCCGCCGAACATCAGGGCCACCGGGGTGAGCAGGATGGCGAGGACGGCGGGCCAGACCAGCGAAACGGAGGGAGCGGCGGCTTCGGCTTCGGCTTCGGCTTCGGCGGTGTCGTTCATGCCGTCATTGAACGGCGCCGCGCGGCCCGGGCACCTCGGCGGCGGTACTCAACTCGCGTCCGCCCGGATACTCATGGGGCCGGGTCCGGGTCCGGGTCCGGGTCCGGGGCCGGGTCCCGGGCGGGGGCCTCGGCGGCGGAGTAGCCCGTGTCGTCGCCGTCGGCTGGTGCCTCGGGCAGCGGTGGAAGGCTGTAGGCGGCCAACGGGGTTCCGTCCGGGTCGGGCCGTACCGCGCCGAGGAGCGGGTTGGCGGCGAGCGGGGAGACCTTCACCGGGGCTCCGGGGCGCGGGGCGTGGACGACCTTCCCCTCGCCGAGGTACAGGCCCACGTGCGTGGCGGTGGGGAAGTAGACCACCAGGTCACCCGGCCGCAGGGCGTCCAGCGGGACCCGCGGCAGCTGCGCCCACTGCTCCTGGCTGGTACGGGGGATGGCCCGGCCGGCGTGCGCCCAGGCCTGCGAGGTGAGCCCGGAGCAGTCGAAGGCTCCCGGCCCCTCCGCGCCCCACACGTACGGCTTCCCGATCTGGGCGGTGGCGTAGGCGACGGCCGCGCCGCCGGCGGCCGTGGGAGTACGCGCGGGAGCCGCGCCGGGAGCGCCGAGGCGGCCCGAGGCCAGCAGGTCGCGCTGCGCGGCGGCGGTGTCCTCGGCCTCGCGGGCGCCGACCCGGACGAGCTGGTCGGCGGTGAGGGCGGAGAGCATGCGCTCCACCTCCCGGAGGCGGAGGTCCGCCCGGTCCTTGAGCTTCTTCGTCCGGGCGGCGCCGTCCTGCTGGGCGTCGAGGGCCTTGCGGGCGGCGGTGGCGAGGGCGTCGGCCCGGCGTTCGCCGCGGGCGAGGCGGGTCAGGACCCCCGCCTGGCGGGCGCTCTCCCGGGCGGCGAGCCGGCGCTGGTCCTGCGCCGCCTGGAGGTCGCCGGTGAGCAGCATCCGGGCGTACGGGGACAGGCCGCGGGCCGACTGGTACTGCTCCCGGGCGAGCCGCCCGGCGGCGGCCCGTTCGGCCCCGAGCGCGGCCCGGGCCCGCCCGAGCTCGGTGCTCAGCCGGCGCTCGTCGTCCTGCCGGGCCTTGAGCGCGGCCGCGGCGGCGTCATAGGCCTCCGCGGCCTCCTCGGCCTCCCGGTAAAGCCCCTGAAGCCGGGTCAACAGCCCCCCGACGTCATCCCCCTCCCGCGTGGCGGCGGCGGCTGCGGGCGCCGGCGCGGGCCCGGGCGCGGACGTGGAGGCCGAGGCGGACGCCGTGGGCGCAGCGGAGGCCTGCACCGGGCCGGAGGGGGAGGCGGAGGCCGTGGGCACAGCAGAGGCCCGCACCGAGCCGGGGCCGGAGGCGGACGCGGACGCAGACGCGGATGCGGATGCGGACGCTGTCGGCACGGTGGAGGCCCGAAGGGAGCCGGAAGGTCCGGAGGCGGAAGGTCCGGAGGCGGAGGCGGAGGCGGAGGCAGTGGCCCTGGCGGCCGCCCGAACCGAGGCGGAGGGTGAGGCGGCCGACGGGGACACCGTGACCCCGACCCGGGGCACGGCGGACGGGGACACGTCGGGCTTGGCCTCGGGCGAGGAGGCGGGACGCGGCTCGGCGTGGGTGAGGGAGAGCGGGCAGGCCGTGAGCAGGACGGCGGCGATGCAGGCGGCATGGAGCAGACGGCGTGGCATGGAAGCACCTCCGGGGCCGCCGATGCTGCCACGCCCGGTATGACAAACCACCCACCGCGGACGGCCACGTCACCACCCTCACCCACCCGGCGCACATCCGGGTGGCCTTCTCGGGCGGCCCGGTCAGGGGTTCAGGAGGCGGGACTTGGCCGCGGCGTACTCGGCCGGGGTCAGGAGGCCCTCGCGGGCCAGGTCGGCCAGTTGGGCCAGCCGGAGCATGAGGTCGGGGCCGCCGGCGCCCGCGCTCGTGCCGCCGAGGCCCGCCGGAGCCCCGCGCGCGGCTCGTCCCGGGGCCGCCGGGTCGGCGGGCCAGGCAGCGGCCGCGGCCCCGGCCGATGTCGGCCCGGCGGGCGCCGGCGGGACCGCTGGCGCCGGGGCCGGTGGGGCCGGCGGAGCCGGGGGCGGGGCCTGCGGGGGCTCCGGTTCGGGGGTCCATTCCTCGGCGTCCCAGGCCTCGCCGGCACCGGCACCGGCACCGGCACCGGCGTCGGGTTCGGCGTCCCACATGCCGGCCTCGGCCTCGGCTTCGGTCGGCCAGGGCGCGCCGGTGGCGTCGGCCTCGGCGGCCCATGCCCCGGCCTCCCCGGCGTCGGGCTCGGGCTCCGCCGGCCAGGCCCCCGCCCCCGCCGGAGGCGGCCCCGCCTCCGGGATCTGGACCACGTCCCACACGTACGCCCCCCGCGCCAGGATCCCCCGCAGCAGCGGCCGCCCCGCAGGGCGTTGGGAGGGGTGGACGACCGGGCCGACGGGGCGGATGAACATCAGGCCACCCCCAGCCGCTCGGCCGGGATCCGGACCGACCCGGCGATCCGGCCGCCCGCCGCCCGTACGGCCTTGGCCGCGTCCTCCGCCCACACGTGCTCCACCACCAGCAGCAGCGCGCAGCTCCCGCGCTCCAGCAGCTCGGCCGCCTCCCGTACGTCCTCCGGCCCGATCAGCGGCGCCGCCTCCCGGTGCGCCAGCAGCCCCTTCAGCTCGACGAACTCGTCGAACTCGGCCGCCAGCACCTCGCCCCGCGCGGTCTTGGTGGCCACCAGGCCGTCGATGAGCCGCACGTTCCCCGTCTTCCGCAGCCCCAGCACCGCCTCGACCGCCGGCACCCGCAACTGCTCCTCCGGGAAGGCGAGGACGATGAATTCCACAGGTCCCATGTGCCGCGGCTCCCACTCACTCCTGACCGTTTCTGACGACTCTTCGGCACACTATGACATCACCGGACATATCGCCTGCCCGCTTGCTACGTTTCCCGTATGACCGCTCTGACGGCAGAGGTGGCGGGGGGCGACCCCTCCCCGCAGCCCCCGCCCGGCCCCTGCCCGCCCCGGCGCAGGGGGGCCGAGCTGACGCTCCTCGCCGGGGCCGTCCTCCTCTGCCTCCTCGGCCGCCTCCACGTCGGCCTCGCCACCACCGGCCATGTGCCGCCGTCCGCCGGGCGCCACGCCGCCGGCCTCGCCACCGCCGCGCTCCTCGCCCACCTCGCCGTCCGCTTCCGGGCCCCGTACGCCGACCCGGTCCTGCTGCCGATCGCGTTCCTGCTCAACGGCCTCGGCCTCGTCCTCATCCAGCGCCTCGACGCGACCACCCCCGCCCATCCCGCCGCCGGGGAGCAGCTGCGCTGGTCGGCCCTCGGGCTGGCCCTGTTCGTCCTTGCCGTCGCCGTGCTGCGCGACCACCGCGCGCTCCAGCGCTACGCCTACCTGTCGGTGGCGGTGGCCCTGCTCCTGATGCTGGCCCCGGTGTTCTTCCCGGCCGTCAACGGCGCCCACATCTGGATCCGGTTCGCCGGGCTCTCCTTCCAGCCGGGGGAGTTCGCCAAGATCCTGCTCGCCGTGTTCTTCGCCGCCTACCTCGCCGCGAACCGCACCGCCCTCGCCCTCACCGGCCGCCGCCTCTTCCCCTGGCTGCCGATGCGGGTGCCGCTGCGGCTCCTGCCCGGCCGGGTCCTCGGCCCGATCCTGACGATCTGGCTGCTCAGCGTGGGGGTGCTGGTGCTGGAGCGGGACCTCGGCACCTCCCTGCTCTTCTTCGGCCTGTTCGTGGTCATGCTGTTCACCGCCACCGGGCGGATCGGCTGGATCGCCGTCGGGCTGGCCCTCGCCGCCCTCGGCGCCTACGCCGTCGGCACGCTGGAGCCCCACGTGCACGGCCGGGTGCAGGACTGGCTGAATCCTTTCGCCTCCATCGAGCGCGGCGAGGGCCCCGGCCAGCTCGCCCAGTCCCTGTTCGCCTTCGGCGCCGGCGGGATCCTCGGCGCCGGGCTCGGCCGAGGCCAGTCCTTCCTCATCGGCTTCGCCGCCAAGTCGGACTTCATCCTCGCCACCGCCGGCGAGGAGCTCGGCCTCGTCGGCCTCACGGCGATCCTGTTGCTCTACGGGGTCCTCGTCCACCGCGGCTTCCGCGCCGGCCTCGCGCTGCGCGACCCCTTCGGGCGGCTGCTGGCCACCGGGCTCGCCTCGATCGTCGCCCTGCAGGTCTTCGGCATCGCCGGCGGCGTCACCGGCCTGATCCCGCTGACCGGCATGGCCATGCCCTTCCTCGCCCAGGGCGGCTCCTCCGTCGTCACCAACTGGATCATCGTCGCGCTGCTGGTCCGGCTCAGCGACAGCGCGCGCAGGCCGCGCCCGGCCGCCGCCGGAGCCGGGACCGGTCCCCGCGGTGCGGGGGCCGCCAGGTGATCCGCTACATCCGCTGGTGCACGTGGTTCTGCGCCCTGCTGCTCGCCGTCCTGTTGGTCAACGTGGCCCGGGTGCAGGTCTGGGAGGCCGCCGGGTACGGGGCGAACCCGGCCAACAAGCGCACCGCCATCGAGCGCTACGCCCGCCCGCGCGGCGACATCCTGGTCGACGGGCGGCCGGTGACCGGATCCCGGGACAGCGGACAACTGCTGCGCTGGGAGCGGACGTACACCAACGGCCCGCTGTACGCGCCCGTCACCGGGTTCTCCTCGCAGACGTACGGGACCAGCCTCCTGGAGCGCGCCGAGGACGGGATCCTCTCGGGCACCGACCCCGCGCTCTCCGCCTTCCCGCTCTGGTACGACCTCGCCCGCGGCCACCCGCCCGGCGGGAACGCGGACACCACCGTCAAGGCGGCCGTCCAGCGGACCGGTTACGCCGCGCTGGCCGGCAAGCGCGGTGCGGTGGCGGCCCTGGAGCCGGCCACCGGCAGAATCCTCGCGCTGGTCAGCAGCCCCTCGTACGACCCCGCGGAACTCTCCGGCACCGGCCCGGCCGTCGCCGCTGCCTGGGCCCGGCTGAACGCGGACCCGGCGCGGCCGATGCTGAACCGGGCGCTGCGCGAGACCTACCCGCCGGGATCCACGTTCAAGATCGTGACGGCGGCCGCGGCCCTGGACGCGGGCGTGGTCACGGACGTGGACGCGCCCACGCAGACCCCCGACCCCTACCCGCTGCCCGGCACCCGCACCCTGCTGCCGAACGCGGGCACAGGCTGCCGGGACGCCTCGATGGCGGAGGCCGTCCGGTGGTCCTGCAACACGGTGATGGCCAAGATCGGCGTCCAGGTGGGGCTGCGCGGCATGACGGAGGCGGCCCGCCGGTTCGGGTTCAACGACGACGGCCTGCGCGTCCCGGCGTGGGTGTCGCGGTCGAACTTCGACACCGACATGAGCCGGGACCAGCTCGCCCTGTCCGCGATCGGGCAGTTCAACACCACGGCCACGCCGCTGCAGATGGCGATGGTGGCCGCGGCCGTCGCGGCCGGCGGCGAGCTGCAGGCCCCGTACCTGGTGGAGCGCACCACCCAGGACGACGGCACCCAGGTCCGGCGCG
This sequence comes from Streptomyces sp. NPDC032472, assembly GCF_040636955.1. NCBI lineage: Bacteria > Bacillati > Actinomycetota > Actinomycetes > Kitasatosporales > Streptomycetaceae > Streptomyces > Streptomyces sp. NPDC032472. The sequence continues at coordinate 54,975 of NZ_JBEZVK010000033.1, read as the reverse complement.
GCGTCCGGCGCACCCTGGGCCGGGCCATGACCCCGGCGACGGCGCTGCGGCTGCAGGGGCTGATGGTGAAGGTGGTGGAGGACGGGACAGGGCGCAACGCGGCCATCCCGCACACCGTGGTCGGGGGCAAGACCGGCACCGCCCAGCACGGCGTCGGCAACGCGGGCACCCCGTACGCCTGGTTCATCGGCTGGGCCAGGGCCGCGGACGCGCCGCTGCCGGGGGTGGCGGTCGCGGTGGTGGTCGAGGACGGGGGAGGCGACCGCGGGGACATCACGGGCAACAGCGCCGCAGCCCCGATCGCCCGCGCGGTGATGCAGTCCGCCTTGTACGGCTCCCCCTAGCCCGGCGGCGGGGCCTGCGGCCCGCCCGGCCTGGCCCGTTCGCCCGCCGCGATGTGTCGGCCGCACGCCGGAGTCTGGCGGCCGCACGCCGGAGTCTGGGTCGACCGTCAACTGCCCTGGGCAGCGGCCTTCCGCGGCCCGGGCCTGGACGGCTGTCGGCCGCCGGGGGGCCGCTTTGCTCGGGCGGCCGGTCGGCCAGGGCGCTCAGCGCCGCCGCACCCGCCGTCCGCACCGCGAAATTCCCTGCGCCCGCCCTCGTCCGCCTGGTAGCGCTAGCGCCATGACCTACGAACTCGCGCAGTTGAACACAGCCCGCCCCAAGTACGCCGCCGACGCCCTGGAATTCAAGGACTTCATGGACGGGCTCGACCCCGTCAACGCCGTTGCCGACGCCGCCGACGGGTTCGTCTGGCGGCTCCAGGACGACTCCGGCAACGCCACCGCCCTGCGCCTGGACGGCGACGACTCGCTGATGGTCAACCTCTCCGTCTGGCGGGACGTCGAGGCCCTGACCGCCTTCATGTACGAGGGGCTGCACCGCACGCTGATGTCCCGCCGCCGCGAGTGGTTCGAGCCGCTCACCGAGGCGGCCACGGCCCTGTGGTGGGTCGAGGCGGGGGTCCGGCCCACCGTGGCGGAGGCGGGGGAGCGCCTGGCCCACCTGCGGGCGCACGGCCCCACCCCGTACGCCTTCACCCTGCGCACGCCCTTCCCCCGGCCGGGGGAGTAGCCGGCTACTCCCGGCCCTCGGCGATCACGGACGCCACCTCCGCCACCCGCGCCGCCTCCTCGGCCGCGAACCGCTCGCGGTCGAGGGTCTCGGCGATCTCCTCGTCCTGGCTCATCAGCTGGTCGAGGTTGGCGTCACCCATCTCGAAGACCCCCATGTCCAGGTAGGCCTGCTGCAGCCGCGGCCCCCACAGCCCGATGTCCTTGACGCACGGCACGATCCGGCTGAACAGCAGCCTGCGGAACAGGTGCAGGAACTCGGACTGCTCGCTGAACTCCTCCGCCTCCCGCCGCGGGATCCCGAAGTTCTCCAGCACCTCCACCCCGCGCAGCCGGTCCCGCATCAGGTGACAGCCCTCGATCACGAACTCCTCGCGCTCGCGCAGCTCGGCGTCGGTGAGCTGCCGGTAGTAGTCGCGCAGCGCCATCCGCCCGAACGCCACGTGCCGTGCCTCGTCCTGCATCACGTACGCCAGGATCTGCTTCGGCAGCGGCTTGTCGGTCGTGTCGCGGATCATCCCGAAGGCGGCCAGCGCCAGCCCTTCGATGAGCACCTGCATGCCGAGGTACGGCATGTCCCAGCGGGAGTCGCGCAGGGTGTCCCCGAGCAGCCCCTGCAGGCTGTCGTTGATCGGGTAGAGCATCCCGACCTTCTCGTGCAGGAACCGCCCGAACACCTCGGCGTGCCGGGCCTCGTCCATGGTCTGCGTGGCGGAGTAGAACTTGGCGTCGAGGTCGGGTACGGACTCCACGATGCGGGCGGCGCACACCATCGCGCCCTGCTCGCCGTGCAGGAACTGGCTGAAGTTCCAGGAGGCGTAGTGCCGGCGCAGGTCGCCCTTGTCCTTCTCGGTGAGCGCGGACCAGTACGTGGTGCCGTGGAGGGTCAGGGCCTCGTCCGGGGTGCCGAGCGGATCGTGCGGGTCCACCTCGAGCTCCCAGTCGATGCGCTTGGTGCCGTCCCACTGCTTGTCCTTGCCCTTCTGGTACAGGGCGAGGAGCCGTTCGCGGCCGTCGGCGTACTCCCAGCTGAACCGGGCGGCGCCGGTGGCAGGGATCTGCCAGACGTCCTCGCCCGGGGCCGCGGTGTAGAGATCGTGCGTCGACACTGACGCCCCCTCGCCTCGTGTACTTCCGTTACTTCCGTACAGGACTGGATGGTTGGCACCGTGCCACTTGGTAGACGCGGGGTCAACAAGTGGCGCGCAGGGGATTGACGGTCTTGCTGACAAGCAGTCTCATAACTGGTGACCGCAGGAGGGGGCTGCCCGGGACCACGCCCCGGCGATCCCCACCCGTACCCCGGAACCAGGGCGAGGTGCCCCGTCATGACCACCACGACCGACCGCACGGATCCGGACCACCGGGTCCTCCAGGACGCCCTCGGCCTCCTCAAGGACCGCGAGCAGATCGCCGCACGCCTGCTCGAATCCTCGGCCAAGCACTCCTTCGACCCCGACAAGGAGCTCGACTGGGACGCCCCGCCGGTCGACGGCGCGTACTACTGGCCCCCCGAGCTGCTCTCCCTCTACGACACCCCGCTGTGGAAGCGGATGGGCGAGGAGCAGCGCATCGACCTCTCCCGCCACGAGGCCGCCTCGCTCGCCTCCCTCGGCATCTGGTTCGAGATCATCCTCATGCAGCTGCTGGTCCGGCACATCTACGACAAGCCCCTGACCAGCAACCACGTCCGCTACGCACTCACCGAGATCGCCGACGAGTGCCGTCACTCGATGATGTTCGCCCGCATGATCCAGAAGGCCGGAGCCCCCGCCTACCCGGTCTCCCGCCTCAACCACAACCTCGCCCGCATCCTCAAGACCGTCTCCACCACCCCCGGCTCCTTCGCCTGCACCCTCCTCGGCGAGGAGATCCTCGACTGGATGCAGCGCCTGACCTTCCCCGACGAGCGCATCCAGCCGCTGGTCCGCGGCGTCACCCGCATCCACGTCATCGAGGAGGCCCGGCACGTCCGCTACGCCCGCGAGGAACTGCGCCGCCAGATGGTGACCGCCCCGCGCTGGGAGCAGGAGCTCACCCGCATCAGCTGCGGCGAGGCCGCCCGCGTCTTCTCCCTGGCCTTCGTCAACCCCCAGGTCTACGACAACGTCGGCCTCGACCGGCGCGAGGCCGTCGCACAGGTCAAGGCCAGCGGCCACCGCCGCGAGGTCATGCAGACCGGCGCCAAGCGGCTCACCGACTTCCTCGACGACATCGGCGTCCTGCGCGGAGTGGGCCGCCGGCTGTGGCGGAGCTCAGGACTCCTGGCCTGAAGCCCGGCCGGTGGGGCTACCCTGCGGACATGACCGCACCCGCGTACCGCAGGCTGAGCGTCGAGGAGCGGCGGGCCCAACTCCTCGACGCGGCCCTGTCGCTGTTCGCGCACCGCGCGCCGGAGGAGGTCTCGCTCGACGACGTCGCCGAGGCGGCCGGCGTCTCCCGGCCGCTGGTGTACCGCTACTTCCCCGGCGGCAAACAGCAGCTCTACGAGGCCGCTCTGCGCTCGGCGGCGGATCTGCTGGACCAGTGCTTCGCCGTGCCCCAGACGGGCCCGCTGACCCAGCGGCTGGCCCGGGCCCTGGACCACTACCTGGCCTTCGTCGACGAGCACGACACCGGCTTCGCCGCGCTCCTGCAGGGCGGCAGCGTCGTGGAGACCTCCCGTACGACCGCCACGGTCGACGGCATCCGGCGCGCCGCCGCCGGCCAGATCCTGCTCCACCTGTCGGCGGCCTCCCCCGGCCCGCGGCTGCGGATGATGGTCCGCACCTGGATCACGGCCGTCGAGGCCGCCTCCCTGATGTGGATCGACGAGGGCAAACAGCCCGACGCGGGCACCCTGCGGGACTGGCTGGTGGACCAGTTCATAGCCCTGCTGACCGCCACGGCCGCCACCGACGCGGAGACCGCGGCCCACGCCCGCGCCGCCCTCGCCCTGGAATCGCCCGACGGGCCGGCCGGGGTGCTGGCCCGACGCGTGATCCCGGTGGTCTCCGAGGCCGCCCACCTGCTGTGACACTGGCGGGGTGAGAAGCGAACCCACCCCCTTCGAGGGCGGCCCCATGGACGGCCGCGTCCTCCCGATCCTCGTCGGCCCGACCGGCCACCCGCCGAAGTGGTACGAGATCCCCGTCCCGGACCCGGACGGCGGCCCGCCGACGATCCTGCTGTACGAACGGGTCCCGTCGGGCTACTCCAAGCGGCTCCACCTCCAGAAGGGCTGGAAGTACACCCACATCCCCGGCGGCCGGAAACCGAAACCCCGCTGGCCCTGGACGAAACCGACCCCGCAGCCGTAGCCGCTCGGACTGGGCCGGCGCCGGCCACGCCATCCCACCCCGTCCCTGTTCGGGCGGGGGCATTTCAGCCTCGCCCGCCACCCCGCCCCCGCCGCTTTCCCAGCGGGGGGTGGGCCGTTTCAGCCTCGCCGACCACCCCGCCCCCGCCGTCGTCCGGAGCGGGGGCCGGCTATTTCAGCCTCGCCGGCGCTTGAGGCGCGGGGTCTGGGGCGGAGCCCCAGGAGACGCCGCCCGGCTGGGCACGGGGGTCTGGCGTGCCTCGCGCCCGTCGCGGTTCGGGGTGCCGCCGCCCGGCGCCCCGGCCCGGTCCCGCGGGCCAGGGGAGCCGGGAGCGGGGCTCACCGGGGCCCGGGAGCGTCAGCCCTCGGTGCGCCCGCGCCGCAGCATCGCGAAGCTCAGCCCCGCCGCCCCCACCGCCGCCATGCCCCCGCCGGCGGCGAGCAGCAGCACGCCCTCACCCGGCCCGTCGGCCAGAGCCTCCAGGTGCAGCGCCCCGGCGGTCCCGGCGGCAGCCGCCCGCACCTGCGTCCGCGACACCGCCGCGGCAGCGCCAGCGGCCGAGTCCGCCTTCCCGTCCCGCGTCCCCGTCTTGTAGCCGTCGCCCCCGGGCGTACCGCTGTGGACGGCCGCGTCGCCGACCCAGGACGACAGCCGCCCGTCGGGCTGGAGCGCTGCGTGCAGCTCACCGCTGCCGCCGACGCCCGCGACGCCGTCCCGGCTGGTCAGCGTCGCGGCCCGAGATCCGTCCGCACCCAGGATGTCGGCCTGGAAGCCGCTCCCCGCGCGGTAGACGTTCGCCCGGGAGACCCCGTCCGCGAGGGCGAGCGTCTTGACCAGCGTCCGCGGCACGGAGTGCGCGGCCGACGCGGCCGGCACCCCGTCCGCGAGGGCCGCGGCCGCGGGCAGCGCGAGCAGACCACCGGCACAGGCGGTCACGGCGGCGGCGCGAACGAGAGTGCGACGGCTGAGGGTGCTCACGGAAGGTCCTTCGGCTGTCCGACGTATCAGGAGGGACCAACGTAGGAGGCGGCCGTTGCGGTACCGCGATGAGCGTGTAACAGAAACCCTGCAGAGTTCCGTAGAAGCCGTTACGCCAAGGCCGTTGCACGGCCGAGAACCCCACTGGGGGATTGCCGCGAGCCGCCCGGGCTGCTCCCATGTACGGCGGGGGGTGAGGTCCATGCGTGGACTCACAGTGACGCCGAGCGGCCGCCCCGGCCGCGGCCGGCTCTACGTGAACCTGCCCGACGGCCAGGCCGTGGCCTGGTACGACCGGCAGACCAACCGGATCAGCGTGCTCGCCGACCAGCACCGCGAAGCGGTACTGACGGCGCTGCGCCCGTACCTGAGCGGCACCTGGACGGTCGGCCCGCCGCCCGTTCCCACCGCCGCCGACCTGCGCCGCCTGATGCTCCCGCCCGACGAGGACCTGGCCCCGAACCGGCCGGGCGAAACCCTCCTCGGCGAACTGGCCCACGGCCAGGCGGGCACCAGAGCCCGGCACCGGCTGCGCCAGGAACTCACCGCCCAGCAGCGGATGGGCGACCTCCTCGACGCCCTCGAACCCGACGGCTGGCGCGTCGTCCACTGCGTGCCGCTCCGCGATCTCGGCCGCATCGACCACCTGCTGATCGGCCCGGGCGGGATCCTGTGCATCCGCAGCATCCCTGGCCGCCGGCAGCGGGCCGCCGTCGGCGACCTCCTGCTCACGGTGGGCCGGACCGAACCCCGCCCCGACCCGCGCTGGATCCGCCGCGCGTCGGCCGCGGCGAGCCGCGCCCTGACCGCCCCGGTCAGCCCGGCCCTGGCCCTGGTCGACGCGTCCCGCATCGACGTCGCCCCGACGGTACGCGACATCCGCATCCTGGACCCGGAGACGGCCGCCACAGCCCTGGCCGCAACCCCGACCACCCTCAAACCCCCGGACGTGGAAGCCCTCCACGCCCAGGCCCGCGACATCCGAACGTGGCGGGGGCGGTAGGGGGAGCCTTTGGCGGGGGCGCCGGGGACCCGGGGCGGCGGCTGGGGCGGGGGTGATTCCCGGGACGGGTCCGGCCTGTGGGGCGGAAGGGCGGAGGAGCGGGGTCACGGTGGGGCGGGGTCGGCGGGGGCTCGGGGGCTTCCCGGCCGCCCATTGTCCTTTCGGTTCGCGCCGGCTCGTCAAGGGCGCTCCTGCGTCGCGTCGCTTCGCGATCGCCTTCGGCGACCCTTGACAAGCCGGCACGAACCGAAATGCCAAAGAGCTGCCGGGAAGCCCCCGAAGGATGGCCAGGGGGTCAAGACAGGGGACGGCCCTCGTCAGAGAGGGCAGGTCCGGGTCGGGAGGTGCAGAATCCTTTCCTCTCAGGACCATGACCCCTCCCCGGCCCCGGGCATACGGGTAGCCGAGCCCCCAAGGCCGAAAAGAGGGCCCTCTCCGACCCCAAGGGGCTCCAACCTGCACGCGACATCGATGAGATGACCGTCAGAAGCGGGGAGGCGCCCCAGATCGCTACGCGCTCCTCTCTTTTTGGCGTCCGGCGGCCGTCTTGGGCCGGTAGCGCACCAGATCGCTACGTGGTCCCGCACGTCTCGGCGGCAGACGACCGTCTGTGGCTGGTAGCGCGGCAGATTGCGGCATGCGACGCCCGGTTTGGCGACTGGCCGCCGTCCTGGCATCGGCTGATCCACCCGTCGACGGCGCGTAGGCGCTGGGAGTGGGCGGGTACTGGAGTCTGACGCCACTCTGCGCGCTGGCGGCAGCAGCCTGTCGCGTGCATGAGCCCCCGACGGTCGTCAGTCGCCGCGAAAAGAGAAGCGCGTAGTGGTCTGGGGCGTGTACCAGCCACGGACGGCCGTCAGCCGCCGCGAAAAGAGGAGCGCGTAGCGATCTGGGGCGTCTCCCCGCTTCTGACGGCCATCTCATCGATGTCGCGTGCAGGTTGGAGCCCCTTGGCCTCAGAGAGCGGCCGGGTTCGGGGCTGGGGCTCGGCTTCCCGTATGCCCGGTGCTGGGTGGGGCGGTGGTCCTGGGAGGAAGGATTCTGCACCTCCCGACCCGGACCTGTCCTCTCTGGCGAGGGCCGTGTGTGGATTGTTCCCCCTGGCCATCCTTCGGGGGCTTCCCGGCAGCTCTTTGGCATTTCGGTTCGTGTCGGCTTGTCAAGGGTGGCCGAAGGCCATCGCGTAGCGACGCGACGCAGGAGCGCCCTTGACGAGCCGGCGCGAACCGAAAGGACAATGGGCGGCCGGGAAGCCCCCGGACACCCACCGACCCCGGTCGACCGTGATCCCGCCCCTCCGCCCCCGTCCGACCGTCCGGCCCGGTCCCGGGGAACGGTTCCCGCCGTCTCTCCCCCCGGACACTCCCGACGCCGATCGGCCGTCGCCCCGCCCCCGTCGCCCCGCCCCGCCCCTCACGCCGATGTCCGCTTGCGTGGTGCTGCCTTCTTCGTCGTGGCCGCGGCCGTCTTTGCCGTCTTCGTTGACTGTGCTGTCTTCGCTGCCTTCGCCGTCTTCGCCGTCTTCGCCGTGGACTTCGTGGCGGCCTTCCGGGGCGTGGATGCCGCCGTCTTCGTTGCGGCCGACGTCGACTTCCTCGTCGTACCGCCGCCCCCGGCCGCCGCCGTCTTCTTCTTTGCCGTCGACGCCGTCGACTTCTTGCCCCCCACCGCCTTCGGGGCCGCCGCCGCGCTCTTGCGGCGGATCGGCCTCACCTCCGCCTCACCCGTATCCGCCTCGTCCGCTTCCACCGCCGCCCCCCGCGACGCCTTCGCGGCCCGGACGCTCTTCTCCAGGGCCGCCATCAGGTCGATGACCTTGCCCCCGGCCGGCTCCACCGCCGCCTCCGACGGCGGCTCGAACGCGCCGCCCGCCTTGGCCTCGATCATCGCCTCGACCGCCTCGCGGTACTCGTCCCGCAGCGACGACATCTCCACCTCGCCCAGCGTCGCCATCAGCGCGTCCGCCAGGTCCAGCTCCGCGTCCCGTACCTGCACCGTCGCCTCCGGGGCCACCCCCTCCGGCACCCGGATCTCGTCCGGCCAGAGCAGGCCGTGCATGGCGATCACGTCGTCGACGACCCGCAGCATGCCGAGCCGTTCGCGCCCCCGCAGTGCGTACTTGGCGATCGCCACCCGGCGGCTCCGCTTGAGCGCCTCCCGCAGCAGCGTGTACGGCTTGGCGGCCGTCGCCCCGTTCGCGGCGAGGTAGTACGCCGCGTCCATCTGCAGCGGGTCGATCTCGTCGGCCGGGACGAACGACACGATCTCGATCGTCTTCGCCGTCGCGATCGGCAGCTGCGCCAGGTCCTCGTCCGTGATCGGGATGATCGAACCGTCCGGCTCCTCGTACCCCTTGCCGATCTCGGCGCCCGGCACCTCCTCGCCGTCCAGCTCGCACACCTTGCGGTAGCGGATCCGTCCGCCGTCCTCGAGGTGGATCTGCCGGAAGGAGATCGAGTGGCTCTCCGTGGCGTTCACCAGCTTGATGGGAATGCTGACCAGGCCGAAGGAGATGGCCCCGTTCCAGATGGATCGCACGGTTCCTCCCGTTTCGTGGCAGTCTCATCGTATGACGCCGATCACCATGGTGGAGGGGCGTCGCATCTCGCTCAGCAATCTGGACAAGGTCCTCTACCCCGAGACCGGGTTCACCAAGGGCGAGGTGCTGCACTACTACGCCACCGTCGCTGGTCCGCTGCTGGCCCACATCCACAACCGGCCGGTGTCGTTCCTGCGCTATCCCGACGGCCCGGACGGCCAGCTCTTCTTCACGAAGAATCCGCCGCCCGGTACACCCGCCTGGGTGAAAACCGCCCCGGTGCCGCGCTCCGACGACCCGTCGGCCGAACAGGTGGTCGTCGCCGACCTGCCCTCCCTGATGTGGGCCGCCAATCTGGTCGTCGAGTTCCACGTCCACCAGTGGCCCGCCGGCAGCCCGGCCGTCGCCGACCGCATGATCCTCGACCTCGACCCCGGCCCGCCCGCCACCGTCGTCGAATGCTGCGCCGCCGCGCTCTGGCTGCGCGAACGCCTCGCCGCCGACGGCCTCGACGCGTACCCCAAGACCTCCGGAGCCAAGGGCCTGCACCTGTCCGTTCCCCTGGAGCCGACCCCGTCCGCGCGCGTGTCCGCGTACGCCAAGGCCCTCGCCCAGGAGGCCGAGCGCGCCCTCCCCGACCTCGTCGTGCACCGCATGGCCAAGGCGCTGCGCCCCGGCAAGGTCTTCGTCGACCACAGCCAGAACGCCGCCGCCAAGACCACCGCCGCGCCCTACACGCTGCGTGCGCGGGCCCGGCAGGCCGTCTCCGCGCCCGTCGCCTGGGACGAGGTCGAGGCCTGCCGCACCCCTGCCGACCTGGTCTTCCTGGCCGATGACATCCCGCCCCGGCTGGAGCGGCACGGCGACCTCTTCGCCCCGCTGACCGACCCCGACCGGGCCCACCGGCTCCCCGCCCACCCCAAGGCCCGGCCATGATCCGCGTCGCCCTCGCCGCCCCCGTACGGACCCTGCCGCGCGCGGCGGGCCTGGCGTACGAGCCGAAGTTCGACGGCCACCGGCTCGTCGTCGTCCGCACCGCCGTCGACGTGGTGCTCCAGGCGCGCTCCGGCCGCATCGTGACCAGCGCGTTCCCCGATCTGGCCGCGGCGGCCCGGCAGCTGCCCGCCGACACCGTCCTCGACGGCGAGGTGGTCGTCTGGAACGCGGGCCGCACCGACTTCGCCCTCGTCCAGCGCCGCGCCGCCGCGACCGCCGCGCGGGCCGCCGTGCTCGCCCAGAGCCTGCCGGCCTCGTACGCGGCCTTCGACGTGCTGGAGCTGGCCGGGCTGGACGTGCGCGGGCGCCCGTACGAGCGCCGCCGGGCCCTCCTCGTGGACCTGCTGCTCCCCCTCGGGCCGCCGCTGCAGCCGGTCCCGATGACCACCGATCCGGAGCTGGCCGCCACCTGGTACGAGACGCTGCCCGCCAGCGGCATCGAGGGGCTGGTCGTCAAACGGCTGGACCAGACGTACCCGGCGGGCCGGCGCGGCTGGCAGAAGCTGCGGCACACCGAGGTCCGGGACGCGGCGGTCGTCGGCTACACCGGGACTCCGCGCCGCCCCCAGGCGCTGGTGCTCGTCCTGCCCGTCGGGGACGAGACGCCGCTGCTGTCGAGCCCCCTGACGGCTGCGCTGCGGGCGGAACTCGTCGCGGAGCTGGCGGTGCGGGCGGAAGCGGGGGCGGAGCCGGGGGCGGGTTCGGGCGCGGGGTCCGGGGTGCGCGGGGCCGGCCCCCGGCCCACCGTGAACGCGATCGGGCTCGGGGAGACCCCGTACTGCCCGCTGGACCCGCCCCTCACCGCGGAGGTACGGCACACCTCGACCCGGCACCCGCCACCGGAGGTGCTCCGGCTCCGCACGGAACTCTGAGCACACCCCTGCCGAACACGCCTCTGACCCGCGCCGCGGAAGGCGCAGGTCAGAAGCATGTTCGGCAGCGGTGCGTGCTCAGGCGGCCCTTTTGGCCGTCAGGCGTGCGCTCCGCGTCCCGCGTCGGGCGGCGCGCCGGGCTGCGGGTGCGGGCCCGGGCCCTCGGGGCGCTTGAATCCGGCCTCCCGCTGGTCCCGTACCTCGTCGGGGTGGCTGGAGGTGGTGGAGCCGAAGTTCCCGTAGCCCTGCATCTCGTGCGGGCGCAGGCCGCCCTCGGGGATCTCCACCGGGTCGCGCTCCTCGCGCACCTCGTGCACCGCTCCGCCGTTGGGCAGGTGCGGCTGGCTCTCGGCGTCGGGCGGCGGCGGCTCCTTGGCCCGGACCCGCTGGCCCAGCTTGAAGCCGGCGAGCAGGAACCCGGCGATGAGGATCCCCACGACGAAGAACCAGGCGATGTCACTCAGGGTCGCGTCGACCGCGATGTAGCTCAGGGTCGTGTCCATACAGACTGTGTACCCGCTTTTCGGCCCCATCGCGCTATAAGAGCAGAATCAGCCGATATGCAGAACGACCGCCCACGCCTACCCCTCCTCCTTACCGCAGCGGCCCGTCCGAATCCCGCAGAGCCCGCACTTCGTACCCTCCCAGCACCGCCAGGATCTCCGCGCAGATCGCGAGGGCCGTCTCGGCCGGCGTACGGGCGCCCAGGTCCAGCCCGATCGGCCCGTGCACGCGCGCCAGCTCGGCCTCGGTGACCCCGGCCGCCTCCAGCTCCTCGCGCCGCCGGGCCGTGGTCTTGCGGGAGCCGAGGGCGCCGACGTACGGGATGCCGAGCGCGAGCGCGGCCCGCAGCGTCGGGACGTCGAACTCCGGATCGTGGCTGAGCATCACCAGGCAGGCCGCGTCCCGCCGCGCCGCCAGCAGCTTCTCGGCCTCCGCGGCGCCCGCGACGAAGTCGGCGCCCCACTCCAGCAGCTGCGCCTGCCGGGCGATGATCTCCGCGAGCTCGCCGCTGCCGCCGATGACGAGGTGGGGCGCCGACGGGTACGCCTCCACGAACACCAGCCCGGACTGCCCGTACAGCGCGTCCCGGCCCGGCCGCCGGGTGGCCAGCAGCTCGCCCGCGCGGCGCTCGGCGTCGTTCGTGGGCTCGTCCACGGCCCGTACGACCTCGCTCACCCCGTGGTCGGCCCCCTCGTTGAGCCGGGTCACCAGGGCCACGCCCACCCCCTCGTCCAGCAGCTGCCACCACTCGGCCGGCACCGCCGCCAGCGGCTGGAGCAGGATCTCGGCCCGGCCGCCGCAGGTCAGCTTCGCGCCGACGGCCTCGTCCGCACCGACCGACACCTCGCACACGCGGGCGGTGGCCCCGGGCGTCCACGCCCCGGCCTCGGCGACCAGCTCGGCGTCGAAGACGCCCCGGTAGAGGGAGCCGACGCAGTGCCCCCGCGCGTCCAGGAGCAGGGCCCCGGCGGGGTCCCGCGGCCCGAAGCCCTGCTCGGCCACCGGCCGCGCCAGGAAGCCCGCCCGCCCCTCGGCCGCCCACTGCCGCGCCGTCTCCACCAGTCCACGCATCGCGCTGCCCCATCCTCGTCGTCAGAGCCCGCCACAAAGCACCTGGTCAGCGGCACGATGTGGCCTCACCGCCAACCTATGCACGCTTCCCACCCCTACCCATCCCCCAAAACGCACAGACCCGGACCACCGCCCTCGTACGACGAGACCACGGGGGCGCGGGGCGCAGTTGCGCGCGGCCCCCGGATGAGGTTCTTTCGAAGAGGGGGCGGTACGAGGCCGAGAAAACCGACGACGGGGAACCGAGACCCGAGAACCGAGAACCGACGTGCTCTTCACCGACCGCGACGACGCAGGACGACGACTGGCCGAGGCACTCCGGCCGTACGCCCCCGAGCACCCCGTGGTCCTGGGCCTTCCCCGCGGCGGGGTGCCGGTCGCCTCGCACGTCGCCCGGGCGCTCGGAGCTCCCCTCGACGTGATCGTCGTCCGCAAGCTGGGCGTCCCGTACCAGCGGGAGCTGGCCTTCGGCGCCATCGGCGAGGGCGGGGTGCGGGTGATCAGCGACGACATCGTCCGGCGCGGCCGGATCAGCCCGCAGGACATCGCCCGGGTCGAGGAGGCCGAGACGGGGGAGCTGGAGCGCCAGGCCCACCGCTTCCGCGCCGGCCGGCCGCGGGTCCCGCTGGACGGCCGTACCGCCATCGTGGTCGACGACGGCATCGCCACCGGCGCCACGGCGGCTGCGGCCTGCCGGGTCGTACGGGCGCAGGGCGCGAGACGGGTGGTGATGGCGGCCCCGGTGGCCCCGCCGGATGCGCTGGCCCGGATGGCGGAGGTGGCCGACGAGGTGGTCTGCCTGTCCGCGCCCCCCGCGTTCTCCTCCGTCGGCCAGTGGTACCGCGACTTCTCCCAGACCCCGGACGAGGAGGTCCTGGCGCTCCTCGCGGCATCCGCCCACCCCGCACAGCCGGTGTCGGAGGAGGTCACGGTGGACGCCGGGGGCCTGCCGCTCCCGGGCGAGCTCACCCTCCCGCCGAACGCCCGCGCGGTGGTGCTCTTCGCCCACGGCTCGGGCAGCAGCCGCCACAGCCCGCGCAACCGCGAGGTGGCCGGCGCCCTGCAGCGGGCCGGCCTGGGCACGCTGCTCTTCGACCTGCTCACCCCGGCCGAGGAGGGCAACCGGGCGCACGTCTTCGACATCGCGACCCTGGCCGACCGCCTGGCCCGCGCCACCACCTGGCTCCGCGGCCGCACACAGCTGCCCCTGGCGTACTTCGGCGCGAGCACGGGCGCGGCAGCGGCCCTGACGGCAGCGGCCGACCCGACCTCCCCGGTCTACGCGGTGGTCTCCCGCGGCGGCCGCCCCGACCTGGCGTCGAACCTGCCCGCGGTCCGGGCCCCGACCCTCCTGATCGTCGGCGGCGACGACACCCTCGTCCTCACGCTCAACCGCGAGGCCCAAGCCCAACTCCGCTGCGAGAACACCCTGGAGATCATCGAAGGCGCCACCCACCTCTTCGAAGAACCGGGCGCCCTGCAGGAAGTCTCCACCCACGCCACAACCTGGCTCACCACCCACCTCCCCTGACCCACCCACCGCCTCCCACGGGACCGCTCTCGCCGAACACCCTTGTCTGCCCTGGTTGTTAGGGTGGCCGCACTGTGCCGTGCATCGACGAGGGGGGCCTCGTGACGTTCGACGAGGAATGGGCTGAGGCCAAGCGGGCTGCTGCGCCAGGGAGCGGCTCGTTACCCGATCTGGTCGTCACGCAAGACGACCTGGGCGCCGTCGGACACGAGGCGTTCCTCGTCCACGGCCAGCTGTGTGGCAAGGCTGACATCGCCGGCGGCGGTGCGACCGCCCGAGCCGCGGCGGAATGCTCAACCCGGAACCTGGGCGTGGGGTCGGAGCTGTCGGTGACCCTCTCCACCTGGGAATCGCAGGTGAAGACGGTGCTGCAGATGTACGCGCACATCTCCAACCACCTCGACTTCTCCAAGAAGGCCCAAGCGGACAACGACGAGGCCATCGCCGCGAGCCTGCGCCACCGCGATGGTTCGGCCATGTCCGTGTCCGAGATACAGAGGTACGTGAAGTGACCTTCACCTGGACCGACCTCATCACACTCGACCTGGGCAAGCTGAACGAGGCAGTGACGGAGTGGAAGACGGCCGCGGAGGAACTCGCGAAGCTGCACGGTGTGGTGCGCGACGGCTTGGTGAAGAAGTCGGAGGCAGCGCGGTGGGAGGGGGTCAACGCCACCGTCACCCGTGACTTCGTACGCAGTGCCGCCAAGGAAGTGGCGGACCTCCAGCGCGAGGCCGCAAGCATCCACCTGGTGCTGGCCGACACACATGCCGAGCTGACACAGATCCAGAAACAGGCGAAGGCCCTGGCCGAGGAGGCGAGGCAGGGCGATCCCTCGCACCTGCCCGATCCTGATATGGGGCTGCTGGTCTCGGATGCCGGTGGCGGCAAGGTGCGGGTGGAACCTTCCATGTGCGACGTGAAGGGACCTTCTCGGCGCACCCAGGACATGGTGCGTTGGTACGCCGAAACGCTGACCGCCCTGGTCAGCCACGCCGCCGAGGTCGACGCGGCGGCCACCAGGGCGCTGCGCGCCTCTCACGGCGCGGATCCGTACAACGCCGGGCACGCCGAATACACCTCGCTCGACCAGGATCAGTTGCCGCGGGCCATGAAACTGGCTGCCCTGGGCAAGGAAGCGAAGCCGGCCCAGCAGGCCGAGCTGAGAAGGCTCTGGCAGTCACTCAGCCCTGACGCCCGCGCGCGATTGTGGACCGCTCACAAGGACGACCTGCTCGCCGCCGGACTCTTCAATCCGTCGGTGAAGCAGGTGGCAGCCGACCGGGGTTCCGGTAGGCACGGAGCGGAGGATCCGGGCTGGCGCGACTGGAGCACCAGGACCAAGATGCAACTCCTCGTCTTCGGCGCCGACGGGGGTGATCTGAACGACGCCTCGCGTCACATGAAGCACTATCTCGACGACACCGGCACCCCCATGAAGCTGCCGGTCGACAAGATGCTCACCGACAATGCCGGTTTTCAGGGGCACGTGGACCGTCGTCATCTCCAGAACAGTGAGGCGGCGTGGCGTGAGGAGGCGCTGGCGGAGTTCGAGCGGAACGGTGGCCGCCCCGTCGCCATGCCGGTCGAAACGGCGAATGCGGACTACTCCTTCAGCGAGGCAGATCCGAACTGGTACTACGCGGTGGGCTCCGCCCGCTCGAACGTGACGGGCGTGGTGACCGTCGTACCGGATGCCGACGGCAAACCGGTGGTCGGGCTCGACTACCAGGTCAACGTCTGGGACCGCTACAACTGGGACGAGGGCAAGGGCGTGCACATCGGGAAGTTCCAGATACCCGATGGCGAGATGGGTCGGCAGCACAAGGTCGGTCTGGCCCAGGAATTCGACATGGCCGGAAGCAGTTCGGTGAAGCACTACGAATTGGGTAGTGGCGGGCCAGCGCCCGCACCGGACGACCCCGGCCGGGCCGGGGAGCGCAGTGATCCCGGCCGCCATGCTCGGGACGGCGAAGGGGAGATCGACCGATGAACCGTCCTGCGGCTCCGGCCGGGGCCGGGGAACGAAGGAGTCCGTGGCAGCGGCGCCTCGCCATCGGCGCAGGGGTGTTCGCGTGCCTGTCCATCGCCGGCGTCCTGCTCACAGTGCTCTGGGCCATGCTCGCCTTGCGGGGGCCGGCCGAACACGACAGGACCTGTTGCTGGGAGGAGAACGTCACGCCCGAGTGGATGGCGAAGACGATGGGCTTCCGGATACCGGAGACGGCCACCGATCGACGGGCCGGCCTCCGTACCAACGCGCAGTACGACGTCGCGCTGCTCGCCTTCACCGTGCCCACGCCGGAGGCGGACCGCTTCCTCGGACCGCTGCAGCCGGAGGGCACGCAACTGGTCCGGAACACCCACCCCAAGGAGCCGGGCTACACGCGCAGCGACGGCTTCAGCCACCTCGGCCTGCCGGAGCCGGAGACCTTTGTCGACGGTATGCGCATCGGGGGCATCTGCCGCGGTGACGCCAAAACGCCCGAAGGCAAGGCGGTCCAGTTCTGC
The DNA here is from genome assembly GCF_040636955.1 of Streptomyces sp. NPDC032472. NCBI lineage: Bacteria > Bacillati > Actinomycetota > Actinomycetes > Kitasatosporales > Streptomycetaceae > Streptomyces > Streptomyces sp. NPDC032472. The sequence continues at coordinate 38,598 of NZ_JBEZVK010000033.1, read as the reverse complement.
ACGGACATTTATGCACACGAATTCCAGCCCGGCACCACCCGCATCTACCTCTGGGCGGGCAACCAGGCGGGCATCCCAAAGCCGGGGGCGTGAACGGGCGGTCGACCGCGGCCTGCTGCTCGGGGCGGCGGCACAGGCTGCGCATGCCCGAGACCTGGTATTCCACGCATGCGCTGGCGCGGACCGGGGCCACTCCATGCGAAGTGCCCCAACCAGGATTCGAACCCGCGCACACGACTCGGAGGCCTCGTGCGTCTCACGCGTTTTACCAGGTCAGGGAGCTAGGAGCAGCGTCCGCCACCCCGTACGTCCACGAATAGGCCGCAGCTAGCAGGGGCACTGTTCACGCGCTGCCTCGGAACACATCCGCTAGCGGAGGAACGAGTACACCAGCACGACCGCCACTAGGACACCCAGCCAGAGCGGGACGCCGGTCGTCGTGAACCGCCCCCGGTTGTCCCTAGGCTGCGGCCGTCGTCGCTTGGCCATTCCCGACCCCCTACGATGCCACGCCCAGGGTGGGGCTGATGACCGCACGCAGATAGAGCGAGAACCAGCCGCGACTGTCCGGGGAGTAGTTAGGGAGATCGCGTACACGCCACCCCTGACCGGACATAATTCTGACCTGCACGTTCTCGCCCACCTCCCCGGTATTCCACGAGGCCCCCCACAGAAGCCCTCCCGTTCGGGCACGCGTAGGGCAGGTCCGGGCCCGCTGAGCCCCTGGGGAGCGGTGGCGGGAGGAGATGGGGTTGTCCTCCGAGACCTATGCCCGGGGCTACGAGAGTCGGCGTAGGTCGTACCAGCGAAGGGGCATAGAGACTCTGGGCCTGGAACAAGGGGTGCAACTGCTGCGCGAGCACGCCCAGCCGGTCCGCACGGGCAAGATCACAGCCGTCGACAGCTCGTGGATCTTCCAACTCTTCCTCTCGGAAGGACGGCAGCGAACTGGTGGCCTGCATCGGTGGACGGCGGCCCGAGCGGCACCCACCCCAGTGTGCTCGGTGGGTCAGACGTCGCCCTGAGACCGCTCAAGACCTGCTGTGAACGCATTGTGGAAGGCAAGCTCCGCAGCTCGGCAGTGCGCGGTGAGGAACATCTCCTGAGCCTCGCCGAGGCTGCATCCGACCAGCTGCCGGGTCACCATGACCGCGTCGACCCCGACCACCCGATCTCCTTCAAGAACTCCTGCAGAGCCGAGCCGTCGTGGTTCTCCGCCCATACGTGGCCTGCCGTCGCAGCCAGCTCGGCTATGCGGGCCGTTCGCTTCGCGTCCACGGGGTGCCTCCTCCCTCCTCCACCGGCCGTACGACCTGAGGCACTCGGCGCTCTCCACCTGGCTCAACGCAGGCGTTGATCCACCGAGGTGGCCGAGCGCGCCGGCAACAGTGTGCAGGTCCTGCTGAGCCGCTACGCGAAGTGCCTCGACGGGCGGCAGGAGGTGGCCAACCGTCGGATCGAAGATCTGCTGCGCGAGTACGAGTGATCGCGAGTGAGTGGCGAAAGCTTGTGAGGCCCCTGGACCTGTCCGGGGGGCTTCGGCGTTTCCAGGGCTGACCTGGGGTGATGGGCCAAGATCCTGTCCGCGAATAGTCCACAGGGTCTGACATACGGGTGCGCAGGGCGGCAGTTGGCTGCGCATACGCGAAGACCCCGGCATCAGCGTTCTCGCTGGTGGCGGGGTCTACAGGCACTTCATCAGAAGTGCCCCCGGCAGGATTCGAACCTGCGCACACGGCTCCGGAGGCCGTTGCTCTATCCCCTGAGCTACGGGGGCGTGTCGTTCGCTGTGCGGCGACGGGTTGAACACTACCAGCTCCTGCGGGGTGATCAGAAACCGTTTCCGGGGGACGGGGGAGTGGGTCGCTCGGACGGGGTGGAAGTGGCGAAAACCCGGACGCGGGAGCTTAGGCGGACCTACTCTCGAGTTGTGCCAGGCGCCACGGGCCGGGTGCTTGTTGTCGACGACAACAAGGTCATCCGGCAGCTGATCAAGGTCAATCTCGAGCTGGAGGGCTTCGAGGTAGTGACCGCGAGCGATGGTGCCGAGTGTCTGGACGTCGTGCACGACGTGGCGCCCGATGTGATCACGCTGGACGTGGTCATGCCGCGGCTCGACGGGTTCGGGGCGGCGGCGCGGCTCAAGGCCGATCCGCGGACCCGGCACCTGCCCGTCGCCATCGTGAGCGCCTGTACGCAGCACGAGGTCGAGGCGGGGATCGAGGCCGGGGTCGACGCGTTCGTCGCCAAGCCCTTCGAGCCCGCCGAGCTGGTGCGGGTCGTATGCCGGCTCATCGAGCGGCGGGACCGGAAAGAGCGGAAGGGCGCGCCTGCCGGTCGAGGGCGCGGTTGATCCCCCTGCCTGTCGGCGGTCGCTGATGCGTGGCCCGGCCTGTCGGCGGGGCTGTTCACATGGCGAAACCATTCGCGTTGGAGCGGGGCTTCTCCCCTAGGCTGGGCATGTGACCCCCGCCGACCTCACCCGTACCGTCGTACGCGCCGTGCGCTGCGCCGTGGAGGACGGGGAGCTGCCCGCCGGGGCGGCGGTGCCGGCGCGGGTCGTCGTCGAGCGGACCCGGCCCGGCGGGGTGGGGGAGTACGCCACCCCCGTCGCCTTCCAGGTCGGCAAGGCCGCCGGTGCGCCGCCCGCCGAGGTGGCCCGGCTGCTGGCCTCCCGCCTCGGGCGGGAACCGGGGATCGCCCGGGTCGAGGTCACCGGTGCGGGCTTTCTCAACTTCGTGCTGGCCGAGCGGTCCGTTGAGGACGTGGTCGGGGAGGTGCGGGCCCGGGCTGGGCGTTACCCCGCCGTCGAGCCGCAGGCCGTGCCGGACGACACCTCGCTGCGGGCCTTCGCCGTGCGGGCCGCCGTCCGGCGGATCGGCCGCGTTCACGACGGGCGCGAGGATGTGGGTGAGGGGCTCGGCGTGGCGCCCGTCGCCCGGCGTGACGGGGATGTCCTTGCCGCGTACGGGGTCGGCGCCGTGCTGTGGGCCGTCCTGCGGGTGCCCGCGCAGGAGACGCCCACCTTCGGCGCCTGGCTGCTCGTGCAGGACGAGTCCAGCGAGCTGTTCCGGGTGCGGTACGCCCACGACCGGGCCCGGGCGCTCCTGCGCAACGCCGCACTGCTGGGCTTCGGCCCCGAGGCCGGGCCGCTGGTCGGCCCCGGCGGCCGGGTGCTGTTGCGGGTGCTCGGCGAGCACCCCCTCGTCCTGGAGGCCGCCGCGCACCACCGGGCGCCCGAGCGGCTCGTCCGGCACCTCGTCGAGCTGGCCGATGCGCTGCTCGACTTCCAGTACGGCGTGCTGCCGCACGGGGACGAGAAACCCTCGGCCGCCCACCGCGCCCGGCTCGCTCTTGCCGAAGCCGCCGGGACGGTGTTGGCCGGCGGCCTGGCCCTGCTCGGCATAGATGCCACCGACTGCCTGTGATCCGCGAAGAGAGATACCGATGAGCCGTTCCGCGCACCCCGCCGGCCCCCGCCACGCCGACGTCCTGCCCGAGGGCCACTACGGCCCGCCGCCCGCCGACCTGAACGCCCTCGACGAGAAGGTGTGGGCGCGGACCGTCGAGCGGAACGCGGACGGGGTCGTCACCGTCGGGGGCATCGAGGTCACCAGGCTCGCCGAGGAGTTCGGGACCCCCGCCTACTTCCTCGACGAGGACGACTTCCGGGCCCGCTGCCGGGCCTGGGCGCACGCCTTCGGCTCCGACGCGGACGTGTTCTACGCGGGCAAGGCCTTCCTCTCCAAGGCCGTCGTGCGCTGGCTGAAGGAGGAGGGCCTCAACCTCGACGTGTGCTCCGGCGGCGAGCTGGCCACGGCGCTGGCCGCCGGGATGCCCGCCGGGCGCATCGCCTTCCACGGCAACAACAAGTCCGCCGCCGAGATCCGCCGGGCCGTCGAGGCCGGGGTCGGCCGGATCGTCCTCGACTCCTTCCAGGAGATCGCCCGCGTCGCCCACATCGCCCGTGAGCTGGGCGTACGGCAGCCCGTGCAGATCCGGGTGACCGTCGGCGTCGAGGCGCACACCCACGAGTTCATCGCCACCGCGCACGAGGACCAGAAGTTCGGGATCGCCGTCGCCGACGGATCGGCCGCCGAGGCCGTGCGCCGCGCACTCGGGCACGACAGCCTGGAGCTCCTCGGCGTCCACTCCCACATCGGCTCGCAGATCTTCGACATGGCCGGCTTCGAGGTGTCCGCCCGGCGCGTGGTCCAGCTGCTGGCCGCCGTACGCGACGAGCACGGCGTCGAGCTGCCCGAGATCGACCTCGGCGGCGGCCTGGGCATCGCCTACACCTCCGCCGACGACCCGCGCGAGCCGCACGAGATCGCCAAGGCCCTGAAGGAGATCGTCGCCCGCGAGTGCGAGGCCGCCGGCCTGCGCGCGCCGCGCATCTCCGTGGAGCCCGGCCGGGCCATCGTCGGGCCGACCGCGTTCACCCTCTACGAGGTCGGGACGATCAAGCCGCTGGAGGGGCTGCGGACGTACGTGTCCGTGGACGGCGGCATGTCCGACAACATCCGCACCGCCCTCTACGACGCCGAGTACGCGGTCACCCTGGTCTCGCGGACCTCGGACGCCGAGCCGATGCTCGTCCGCGTCGTCGGCAAGCACTGCGAGAGCGGCGACATCGTGGTCAAGGACGCCTACCTCCCGGCCGACCTGGCCCCCGGCGACCTGCTCGCCGTACCGGCCACCGGGGCGTACTGCCGCTCCATGGCCAGCAACTACAACCACGCGCTGCGCCCGCCCGTCGTCGCCGTGCGCGACGGGGCGGCCCGAGTGATCGTCCGGCGCGAGACGGAGGAAGATCTCCTGCGTCTCGACCTCGGATGATGAAATAGGCGTCTCACTCAATGGACCGAGGATGGAAACTTCTGTCCATTGAGTGAGACTGGTTCAAACCTGGCGTACACCCCCGTACGCCGGGTGCCGAAGGAAGATCGAAAGGCGTAGGTCGAATGATGCGTACGCGTCCGCTGAAGGTGGCGCTGCTGGGCTGTGGCGTGGTCGGCTCAGAGGTGGCGCGCATCATGACGACGCACGCCGACGATCTGGCGGCCAGGATCGGCGCGCCCGTCGAACTGGCCGGCGTCGCCGTGCGCCGCCCCTCCAAGGTCCGCGAGGGCATCGACCCCGCCCTCGTCACCACCGACGCGACCGCGCTGCTCAAACGCGGGGACATCGACGTCGCCATCGAGGTCATCGGCGGCATCGAGCCGGCCCGGACCCTGATCACCACCGCGTTCGAGCACGGCATCTCCGTCGTCTCGGCGAACAAGGCGCTCCTCGCCCAGGACGGCGCCGCCCTGCACGCGGCGGCCGAGCAGGCCGGGCTGGACCTGTACTACGAGGCCGCCGTCGCCGGCGCCATCCCGCTGGTCCGCCCGCTGCGCGAGTCCCTGGCCGGCGACAAGATCAACCGGGTGATGGGCATCGTCAACGGCACGACGAACTTCATCCTCGACAAGATGGACGCCACTGGCGCGGGCTACCAGGAGGCGCTCGACGAGGCGACCGCCCTCGGCTACGCCGAGGCCGACCCGACCGCCGACGTCGAGGGCTACGACGCGGCCGCCAAGGCCGCGATCCTCGCGGGCATCGCCTTCCACACCCGCGTCCGCCTCGACGACGTCTACCGCGAGGGCATGACCGAGGTCAGCGCCGCCGACTTCGCCTCCGCCAAGCGCATGGGCTGCACCATCAAGCTCCTCGCGATCCTGGAGCGGGCCGCCGACGGCGAGTCCGTCACCGCGCGCGTGCACCCCGCGATGATCCCGCTCAGCCACCCGCTCGCCTCCGTCCGCGAGGCGTACAACGCCGTCTTCGTCGAGGCGGAGGCCGCCGGGCGGCTCATGTTCTACGGGCCCGGCGCGGGCGGTTCGCCGACCGCCTCGGCGGTCCTGGGCGACCTCGTCGCCGTCTGCCGCAACAAGCTCGCCGAGGCAACGGGGCCCGGCGAGTCGGCCTACACCCAGCTGCCGGTCAGCCCCATGGGCGACGTCGTCACCCGGTACCACATCAGCCTCGATGTGGCCGACAAGCCGGGTGTCCTCGCCCAGGTGGCGACCTGCTTCGCGGAGCACGGGGTCAGCATCGACACCGTCCGACAGCAAGGGCGTCCTGACGGGGTCGGCAATGAGGCCTCCCTCGTCGTCGTCACTCACCGCGCGCCCGACGCCGCCCTCTCCGGGACCGTCGAGGCGCTGCGGAAGCTGGACACCGTCCGCGGTGTCGCCAGCATCATGCGCGTTGAAGGGGAGTAAGGACCCATGAGCAGCAATCGCACCCACCAGTGGCGCGGCATCATCGAGGAGTACCGGGACCGCCTGCCGGTGACGGACTCGACGCCGGTGGTCACGCTCCGCGAGGGCGGCACTCCCCTCGTGCCCGCGCTGGTGCTTTCCGAGCGCACCGGCTGCGAGGTGCACCTCAAGGTCGAGGGCGCGAACCCCACGGGGTCCTTCAAGGACCGCGGCATGACCATGGCGATCACCAGGGCCAAGGAGGAGGGCGCCAAGGCGGTCATCTGCGCCTCCACCGGCAACACCTCGGCCTCGGCGGCCGCGTACGCGGTGCGCGCCGGGATGGTCTCGGCCGTCCTCGTGCCCCGAGGCAAGATCGCGCTCGGCAAGATGGGCCAGGCCCTCGTGCACGGCGCGAAGATCCTCCAGGTGGACGGCAACTTCGACGACTGCCTCGACCTCGCCCGCGCGCTGTCCGACAACTACCCCGTGGCGCTGGTCAATTCCGTCAACCCGGTGCGCATCGAGGGCCAGAAGACGGCTGCGTTCGAGATCGTGGACGCGCTCGGCGACGCCCCCGACATCCACGTGCTGCCCGTCGGCAACGCCGGCAACATCACCGCGTACTGGAGGGGGTTCAAGGAGTACAAGGCCGACGGCCTGGCCTCCCGTACGCCCCGCGTGTGGGGTTTCCAGGCCGCGGGTTCCGCGCCCATCGTGCGCGGCGAGGTCGTCAAGGAGCCGCAGACGATCGCCACGGCGATCCGGATCGGCAACCCGGCCTCCTGGGAGTACGCGCTCGCCGCGCGCGACGAGTCGGGCGGTTTGATCGACGAGGTGACGGACCGCCAGATCCTCGCCGCCTACCGCCTGTTGGCCGCGCAGGAGGGCGTCTTCGTCGAGCCCGCCTCGGCCGCGTCCGTGGCCGGCCTGCTCAAGGCCGCCGAGCTGGGCCTGGTCGACCCCGGCCAGAAGATCGTGTGCACCGTCACCGGCAACGGCCTGAAGGACCCCGACTGGGCGGTCGCCGGCGCTCCGCAGCCGGTCACCGTTCCGGTGGACGCGGAGGCCGCGGCCGTCCGTCTCGGCCTGGTCTGACCTTCCGGCCGGAGGGCCACCGCCGGGTTCCGGAGCGATCCGGAACCCGGCGATCGGGGCCGTACGCCGCCAAGAACCAGCAGAATTCGGGTCGAAGACCGCGACACGCATCGTGCGCCTCCCGTGCGCCCTATGTCGCGAGAGAACCTTCCTTCGATACGCTGTACTGACATCCGCCACCGCGCATATGACCGTGGTGCTGCCCAGGGGGCCTTCGGGTGTCGCACGTTCTCCAGTACATTCACAGCGAGCCAGCGAACATCTCGTCTCGCACAGTCACAAGGAGTGTCATCGGACGATGGCCGGTCCAGCGTTCCGCGCCGCCGCCGTACGGGTGCGCGTTCCCGCCAGCAGTGCCAACCTCGGCCCGGGCTTCGACGCCTTCGGCCTGGCCCTGGGACTCTACGACGACGTCGTCGTCCGGGTGGCCGACTCCGGCCTGAACATCGACATCGCCGGTGAGGGCGCCGAGACCCTGGCGCGGGACGAGAGCCACCTGCTCGTACGCTCCATGCGCACCGCTTTCGACCTGCTGGGCGGACAGCCGCGCGGCCTCGAGGTCGTCTGCGCCAACCGCATCCCGCACGGCCGCGGCCTCGGCTCGTCCTCCGCCGCCATCTGCGCCGGCATCGTCGCCGCCCGCGCCGTGACCATAGGCGGCGAGGCCCGGCTCGACGACAAGGCCCTGCTGGAGCTGGCCACCGAGATCGAGGGCCACCCCGACAACGTCGCCGCCTGTCTGCTCGGCGGCTTCACCCTGGCCTGGATGGAAGGCGGCAGCGGCAAGGCGATCCGCATGGAGCCCTCCGATTCCATCGTTCCGGTCGTCTTCGTACCTTCCAAGCCCGTCCTGACGGAGACCGCGCGCGGCCTGCTGCCGCGCACCGTCCCGCACGTGGACGCGGCCGCCAACGCCGGCCGTGCGGCCTTGCTCGTCGAAGCCCTGACCAGGCGTCCCGAGTTGCTGCTGCCGGCCACCGAAGACCGGCTCCACCAGGAGTACCGGTCCCCGGCGATGCCCGAGAGCGTGGCACTCGTCAACCGACTGCGGGCGGACGGCATCCCCGCGGTCATCTCCGGCGCGGGGCCCACGGTCCTCGCGCTGGCCGACAACGGCGCGGCCGACAAGGTCGCGCAGCTCGCCGGCGAGGGGTGGGCGGCCAACCGGCTCGCCCTCGACGCCGCGGGCGCGAGCGTCCTTCCGCTGGGCACCCAGGGCGGCCAGTCCTAAGGGCTCCAGCTGCCAGGGGCGGGCGGTCAGGGCAGGCCGCCCGCGCGGATGGCGCGATTGCCGGTGATTGAGAGGGGGAATATCTGTTGGATCCGGTAGTGTTACTCTCAAGTGTGCAGCCGAAGCCGCCATGGCTCGGTGCTCAGTGTCCCCATCAGGGACCACCTTTCTTCCGGGAGCCTCCCCGACTGCTTTGATCGCCGCCAGCAGTTTCGAGCACGCTCCGGAATCGGCGTGAACGTCCCACGCTTCCAGCTCGGGGGCCTCTCGCCGGAACCACTCATGCACGTTTCTCTCCGCCGTACCTCTACCGGCGGACCACCGCCCCGGCTGCGGTCCACGACCCATCAGGACATGGACTGCCGTCGGACAGCACAACCGGTCGCCGAGCCAGACAGGCCGACGTCCGCTCCAGGGAAGGACCCTTCGTGAGCGACACCACCGATCTGATGGGCGCTGCCGACACCTCTGTCGACACCAGCGCCCCCGCCGCGGCCGCCGCGCCCAAGCGTCGCCGCTCCGGCACCGGCCTCGAGGGCATGGTCCTCGCCGAGCTGCAGCAGGTCGCGTCGGGCCTCGGTATCAGGGGCACCGCGCGTATGCGCAAGAGCCAGCTGATCGAGGTCATCAAGGAGGCGCAGGCGGGCGGCAGTGCCCCCAAGGCCGCGGCTCCCGCCGCGGACGCCGCCGAGGCCAAGCCGAAGCGCCGCGCCACCAGCAAGGCCCGCACGGGCGAGGCCGCCGCCGAGGCGCCCGCCGAGAAGGCCGCTGCGCCCGCCCAGATCGAGATCCCGGGCCAGCCGGCCGGCGCCGACGCCCCGGCCGTCGAGCGCCGCCGCCGCCGTGCCACGGCCCCCTCCGGCAGCCCGGAGACCGCGGCCCCCGCCGCCACCGTCGTGGTCGAGGCCAAGGCAGACACCGCCACCGCCCCCGCGCCCGCCGAGGTCAAGGCCGAGGCGGCCACCGCCGTCTCCGCGCCCGCCCAGGCCGGCCAGGAGGAGGGCCGCAGCCGTCGCGACCGCCGCGACCGCGGGGAGCGCCAGCGCGACCGCCGCGAGCGCGGTACCAAGGCCGACGAGCAGGGCCAGGGCGCCCAGGGCGGCCAGGGCGGCGGCCGTGGTGACCGCGACCGCCAGCAGGGCGGCCGCGGCCAGGGCCAGCAGGGCCAGCAGGGCCAGCAGGGCCGCCAGGACAGCGGCCCGCAGGACGACTTCGACGACGAGGGCGGCCGCCGTGGCCGCCGCGGCCGCTACCGCGACCGCCGGGGCCGGCGGGGCCGCGACGAGTTCGCCCCGGGCGAGCCGCAGGTCGCCGACGACGACGTCCTGATCCCCGTCGCGGGCATCCTCGACATCCTCGACAACTACGCGTTCATCCGGACCTCGGGCTACCTGCCCGGCCCCAACGACGTGTACGTCTCCCTCGCCCAGGTCCGCAAGGCGGGTCTGCGCAAGGGTGACCACATCACCGGTGCCGTGCGCCAGCCCAAGGACGGCGAGCGCCGCGAGAAGTTCAACGCGCTGGTGCGCCTGGACTCCGTCAACGGCATGGCGCCCGAATCGGGCCGCGGCCGACCGGAGTTCCAGAAGCTGACCCCGCTCTACCCGCAGGACCGGCTCCGCCTGGAGACCGACCCGGGCGTGCTGACGACGCGCATCATCGACCTGGTGTCGCCGATCGGCAAGGGCCAGCGCGGTCTGATCGTGGCCCCGCCGAAGACCGGCAAGACCATGATCATGCAGGCGATCGCCAACGCGATCACCACGAACAACCCCGAGTGCCACCTGATGGTCGTCCTCGTCGACGAGCGTCCGGAAGAGGTCACCGACATGCAGCGGTCGGTCAAGGGCGAGGTCATCTCCTCGACCTTCGACCGCCCGGCCGAGGACCACACCACGGTCGCCGAGCTGGCCATCGAGCGCGCCAAGCGCCTCGTCGAGCTGGGCCACGACGTGGTCGTCCTGCTGGACTCCATCACCCGTCTGGGCCGCGCGTACAACCTCGCGGCGCCCGCCTCCGGCCGCATCCTGTCCGGTGGTGTCGACTCGACCGCGCTGTACCCGCCGAAGCGCTTCTTCGGTGCCGCGCGCAACATCGAGGACGGCGGCTCGCTGACCATCCTGGCCACCGCGCTGGTCGACACCGGCTCGCGCATGGACGAGGTGATCTTCGAGGAGTTCAAGGGCACCGGCAACATGGAGCTCAAGCTCGACCGCAAGCTCGCCGACAAGCGCATCTTCCCGGCCGTCGACGTCGACCCGTCGGGTACGCGCAAGGAGGAGATCCTCCTCAACAGCGAGGAGCTCTCCATCGTCTGGAAGCTGCGCCGGGTGCTGCACGCGCTCGACTCGCAGCAGGCCATCGAGCTCCTGCTCGACAAGATGAAGCAGACGAAGTCGAACGCCGAGTTCCTGATGCAGATCGCCAAGACGACCCCGGCCGGCAAGAACGACGACTGACGTCGGCGTCCGGCGCCGTCGCACGGCACCCACCGGGACCGCCCCCACCGCAGCCGCGGCGGGGGCGGTCCCGCGTTTTGCGGCCGCAGCGGCCCGTACGCGCCCCGCCGCGGGCCCGGAGCGTGCGAGTTCCGCCACACCCGGCCCGGCGTGAACCGTGCCGGGGCCGGATGCGTCCTTCCGGGAAAAGCCCCGGCAGCGGCCCTGCGGGCGCCGGCTCGCGGCTCCCGCGGGCCCGTGCGGCTTACGGCACCCCCGGTCCGGGGGCGCCGCGGGCCCGTGGAACCCTGGAGGGCGTTCCTCCGTCTGTGTCAGGGGGGCGAGGGGGAGCGGGGGAGGCCGGGCCGGATGGCCGGAAACCGTATGTCCAGGACTGAGGAGAGCATGAGCGAGGACAGCAGGGGTGTCGGCGGGCGTGCCGAGGCCCGGCGCCGACGGAAGCCCGCGAAGAGCCGCAAGGCCCTGGCGATCGTCGCGTGGAGCGCGGCGGGCGTGGTCCTGCTCGGCGGGGCGGGCCTCGGCTGGTTCTACTTCAAGCTGAACGGGAACCTGAAGACGGTCGACATCGACGGCGCGCTCGGCAAGGACCGACCGCAGAACGTGGACAACGGCTCGATGGACATCCTGGTCCTCGGCTCCGACTCCCGCGGCGGCGCCAATTCCGAGTACGGCCGCGACGACGGCGGCTCGGCCCGCTCGGACACGGCGATGATCATCCACCTGTACGACGGCCACAAGAAGGCCAGCGTCATATCGATCCCGCGCGACACCATGGTCAGCCGGCCGCCGTGCACCCAGTCCAACGGCAAGACGGACAAGGGCCGCCAGCGCGAGCAGTTCAACGAGGCGTTCACCATCGGCGGGGCCGCCTGCGTGGTCAAGACCGTCGAGAAGATGTCGGGGATCCGCATGGACCACTACATCGAGGTCGACTTCACGGGCTTCAAGAAGATCATCGACAATCTCGGCGGCGTCGAGGTGACGACGACCAAGCCCATCAAGGACGGCTCCAGCCACCTCGACCTGCCCGCCGGAAAGAACCACCTCAACGGCGAGCAGTCCCTGGGCCTGGTCCGCACCCGCAAGAGCGTCGGCGACGGCAGCGACCTGGGCCGAATACAGCTCCAGCAGGCGTTCATGAAGGCCCTGATCAAGCAGGTCAAGGGCATCGGCATCTTCGACAACCCCAAGCGGCTGATGGACCTCGCCGACACCGGCACCAAGTCGCTGACCACGGACAAGTCGCTCGGCGACGTGAAGTCCCTGCTCGGCTTCGCCCAGAGCCTGCAGGGCATCGACGCCCAGAACATGCAGATGATCACGCTTCCGGTGGCCGCGGACCCGCTGGACTCCGACCGGGTCGTGCCGCTCACCAAGGAGTCCAAGATGGTCTGGGACGCCCTGCTGGCCGAGCAGCCGATCCCCGCCGAGGCCACGGCCAAGTCCGCCGGCGACAAGAGCTCGGCGGGCGAGATCGTCCGCTGACCCCCGACCCGCGGCGAAAGACCTGGTCACAGGCGTTCTGCCGGGTCCTGGAATAGATGCCCGACCCGGCTCGTTGAGGAGGGCGTTCCCGGAATTTTGTCAGGCAGCCCGGTCCTGGCAGACTGGTCTGTCGGCCCCGGTTCACGCAGTGCGCAATTCGGCTCCTGCGACCCGGCGCCCTCCCGAATCTAGGAGACACCTTGAAGCGCGATGTTCACCCCGAGTACGTCGAGACCGCGGTCAGCTGCACCTGCGGCGCGTCGTTCACCACCCGTAGCACCCTGACCGAGGGCACCATCCGTGCCGAGGTCTGCTCCGAGTGCCACCCGTTCTACACGGGCAAGCAGAAGATCCTCGACACCGGTGGCCGTGTCGCCCGCTTCGAGGCCCGCTTCGGCAAGGCTGCCGGCTCGAAGTAGCGAGCCCACGGCGCCGGACCCCGGCTGCACCCCGCTCACGCGGGGGCGGCCGGGCCGGCGCCTTTGTCGTCCCGCAGCCCTTTTTCGTACTTTTCACCCCAGGAGCCCCCGATGTTCGAGGCGGTCGAGGAACTGGTCGGCGAGCACGCCGACCTTGAGAAGAAGCTCGCCGACCCTTCGGTCTTCGCCGATCAGGCCAACGCGCGCAAGCTCAACAAGCGCTACGCGGAGCTGACCCCGATCATCGCGACCTACCGGGCGTGGAAGCAGTCCGCGGACGACATCGAGACCGCGAAGGAGTTCGCGGCCGACGACCCCGACTTCGCCGCCGAGGTCAAGGAGCTGAGCGCGCACCGCGAGGAGCTCACCGAGAAGCTCCGCCTGCTGCTCGTCCCGCGCGACCCCAGCGACGACAAGGACGTGCTCCTGGAGATCAAGGCGGGCGCGGGCGGCGACGAGTCCGCCCTGTTCGCCGGCGACCTGCTGCGCATGTACCTGCGCTACGCCGAGCGCGTGGGCTGGAAGACCGAGATCATCGACTCCACCGAGTCCGAGCTCGGCGGCTACAAGGACGTCCAGGTCTCCGTGCGCACCAAGGGCGGCAACGGCGCGACCGAGCCCGGTCAGGGCGTGTGGGCGCGCATGAAGTACGAGGGCGGCGTGCACCGCGTCCAGCGCGTGCCGGCCACCGAGTCCCAGGGCCGCATCCACACCTCCGCCGCCGGCGTGCTCGTCACCCCGGAGGCCGAGGAGGTCGAGGTCGAGATCAACCCCAACGACCTGCGCATCGACGTGTACCGCTCCTCGGGCCCCGGCGGCCAGTCCGTCAACACCACCGACTCGGCCGTGCGCATCACGCACCTGCCGACCGGTGTGGTCGCCTCCTGCCAGAACGAGAAGAGCCAGCTCCAGAACAAGGAGCAGGCCATGCGCATCCTGCGGTCGCGCCTGCTGGCCGCGGCCCAGGAGGCCGCCGAGCAGGAGGCCGCGGACGCCCGCCGCAGCCAGGTGCGCACCGTGGACCGCTCCGAGAAGATCCGTACGTACAACTTCCCGGAAAACCGGATCTCGGACCACCGGACCGGCTTCAAGGCGTACAACTTGGACCAGGTGCTCGACGGCGACCTCGACCCGGTCATCCAGGCGTGCGTCGACACGGACTCGGCCGCCAAGCTCGCGGCCGCGAACCAGAACTGACCTGACCCTCCCCCGTCACCCCCTCGTACGACAGCAGCCCGGAGGACCAGCGTGAACTTGCTGCTTGCCGAGGTGGCCCAGGCCACCCAGCGGCTGGCCGCCGCAGGCGTTCCCTCACCGCGTTTCGACGCGGAGGAGCTCGCGGCCTTCGTCCACGGCGTCAAGCGGGGGGAACTGCACCACGTCAAGGACGCGGACTTCGACGCCCGCTACTGGGAGGCCGTCGCCCGCCGCGAGGCGCGCGAGCCGCTCCAGCACATCACCGGCCGGGCCTTCTTCCGGTACCTGGAGCTCCAGGTCGGGCCCGGGGTGTTCGTGCCCCGGCCCGAGACGGAGTCGGTGGTGGACTGGGCCATACAGGCCGTCCGGGCGATGGACGTCGTCGAGCCGCTGATCGTCGACCTGTGCACCGGGTCCGGGGCGATCGCGCTGGCCATGGCGCAGGAGGTGCCGCGCTCGCGCGTGCACGCCGTCGAGCTGTCCGAGGACGCGCTGCGCTGGACCCGCAAGAACGCCGAGGGCTCGCGGGTCACCGTCCACCAGGGCGACGCGCTGGAGGCGCTGCCCGAGCTGGACGGCCAAGTCGACCTGGTCATCTCCAACCCGCCGTACATCCCGCTCACCGAGTGGGAGTACGTCGCCCCCGAGGCCCGCGACCACGACCCGGAGATGGCCCTGTTCTCCGGCGAGGACGGCCTCGACACCATCCGCGGCATCGAGCGCACCGCGCACCGGCTGCTGCGGCCCGGCGGCATCGTCGTCATCGAGCACGCCGACACGCAGGGCGGTCAGGTCCCGTGGATCTTCGCCGAGGAGCGGGGCTGGGCCGACGCCGCCGACCACCCCGACCTCAACAACCGTCCGCGCTTCGCCACGGCCCGCAAGGCCCTGCCGTGAGCGCCCCCCTTCCCGCCACCCACCTGCATCACGAGGAGGCCCGCTGATGGCACGGCGATACGACTGCAACGACGCGACGGACCGCAAGACGGGTCTGCGTGAAGCGGCATCCGCCGTCCGCCGCGGCGAACTCGTCGTGCTGCCGACCGACACGCTGTACGGGATCGGCGCGGACGCCTTCAGCGCCGAGGCGGTCGGCGACCTGCTCGCCGCCAAGGGGCGCGGCCGCAACATGCCCACCCCGGTGCTGATCGGCTCCCCGAACACCCTGCACGGGCTGGTCACCGACTTCTCCGAGCAGGCGTGGGAGCTCGTCGACGCCTTCTGGCCGGGTGCGCTCACGCTCGTCGCCAAGCACCAGCCGTCGCTGGCCTGGGACCTGGGGGAGACCCGGGGCACCGTCGCCGTGCGCATGCCGCTGCACCCCGTCGCGATCGAGCTGCTGACCGAGGTCGGCCCGATGGCCGTGTCCTCGGCCAACCTGACCGGGCACCCGGCGCCCGAGGACTGCGACGCGGCGCGGGCGATGCTCGGCGACTCGGTGTCGGTGTACCTCGACGCGGGCCCGACTCCGGGGATCCAGCCGTCGTCGATCGTCGACGTCACCGGGAAGGTTCCCGTCCTGCTGCGTGAGGGGGCGCTGACCGCCGAGCAGCTGCGGGAGGTCGTACCCGACCTCGAGGTGGCCCCGTGAGCCCTCGGGGGCGGGGCATAGCGAGCGGGCCCCTTCCGGTCGGTGCCCCGGGAGGTGCTGCCGGTGGTGGCGATACCTTCCGCATCCTGCACGTCAGCACCGGCAACGTGTGCCGCTCGCCCATCACCGAGCGGCTGACCCGGCATGCGCTGGCGCGCCGGCTCGGCGACATACCGGCGAGCAGCCTGATCGTGGAGAGCGCGGGCACGTGGGGCCACGAGGGCGCGCCGATGGAGGCGAACGCGGCGGCCGTGCTCGCGGACTTCGGTGCGGATGCGTCGGGGTTCACCGGGCGGGAGCTGCTCGACGAGCACGTCATACGGGCCGACCTCGTGCTGACCGCCACCCGGGACCACCGGGCGCAGGTCATCTCGATGGGGCACTCGGCCGGGCTGCGGACGTTCACGCTGAAGGAGTTCACGCGGCTCGTGCGGGCGATAGATCCGGCCACGTTGCCGCCGTTGGACGACGGGGTGGTGGAGCGGGCTCGGGCGTTGGTGCGGGCCGCCGCTGCCTTGCGGGGGTGGTTGTTGGCGCCCTCGCCCGATGCGGACGAGGTCCACGACCCCTACGGTGCGCCGATCACGTTCTTCCGGTCGATCGGCGACGAGATCAGCCAGGCGCTGGACCCGGTGGTCACGGCCCTGACGGGTTTCGCGGGCCCGGGCCGCTGACCCCGCCGCGGCGCGGAGCCTCTCCCCGCCCCGCCCTTTCTCCGTGTCCCGGCTCCGCCCCGGACCCGTTCGCCTCAAGCGCCGGCGGGGCTTGATGTGCCGCCGGCGGGGCCGGGTGCGGACCGTCGGGCGGGAGTGGTGGGGGCGGCCTACAGTGGCTGGTACCGGTTGACCCACTGCGCGGGAGTCGTGCCATGAGCGTCACCACCCAGGCCCCGGACGTCCTGCGCCGGCAGGATCCGCAGATGGCCGACGTGCTCGCCGGGGAGGCGCAGCGGCAGCTCAGCTCGCTGCAGCTCATCGCCGCCGAGAACTTCACCTCGCCCGCCGTGCTGGCGGCCCTCGGCTCCACCCTCGCGAACAAGTACGCCGAGGGCTATCCGGGCCACCGGTACCACGGCGGCTGCGAGTACGCCGACCTCGCCGAGCAGACCGCCGTGGAGCGGGCGCGGGCGCTGTTCGGGGTCGAGCACGCCAACGTGCAGCCGCACTCCGGTTCGGCGGCCGTCCTGGCCGCGTACGCGGCGCTGCTGCGGCCCGGGGACACGGTGCTGGCGATGGGGCTGGCGTACGGCGGGCACCTCACGCACGGCTCGCCGGCCAACTTCTCCGGCCGCTGGTTCGATTTCGTGGGGTACGGGGTCGACGCCGAGACGGGCCTGATCGACTACCTGCAGGTGCAGCAGCTGGCGCGTTCCCATCGGCCCAAGGCGATCGTGTGCGGGTCGATCTCCTATCCGCGGCACCCGGAGTACTCGGTGTTCCGGGAGATCGCCGACGAGGTGGGGGCGTACCTGATCGCGGATGCCGCACACCCGATCGGGCTCGTGGCGGGCGGGGCCGCGCCCAGCCCGGTCCCGTACGCCGACGTGGTCTGCGCGACGACGCACAAGGTGCTGCGCGGTCCGCGCGGCGGCATGGTGCTGTGCGGTGCGGAGTTCGCCGAGCGGATCGACCGGGCGGTGTTCCCGTTCACGCAGGGCGGCGCGCAGATGCACACCATCGCCGCCAAGGCGGTGGCCTTCGGGGAGGCGGCCCGGCCGGCGTTCACCACGTACGCCCATCGGGTGGTCGCCAATGCGCGGGCACTCGCGGACGCGCTGGCGGCGCAGGGGTTCGCCGTGACGACCGGTGGGACCGACACCCATCTGATCACCGCCGACCCGGCGCCGCTCGGCATCGACGGCCCCACGGCCCGCGGCCGGCTCGCCGCGGCGGGGATCGTGCTGGACACCTGCGCGCTGCCGTACGGGGACCAGCGGGGCATCCGGCTCGGTACGGCCGCGGTGACCACGCAGGGCATGCGGGAGCCGGAGATGGCCCGAATCGCGGCCCTGTTCGCCTCCGCGCTGAAGGGGGAAGCGGGGCGGACCCGGGCGGAGGCTGCCGAGCTGGCACAGGCCTTTCCCCCGTATCCGGATTAAGCAGGGCAGGCAGGGCGTACCGCAACCGTTCGAGGGGGCCCTCGCGTCCTTGGTCAGGGGGACATCGCAGCTAATGTGTGGGGCTGAGATGGCCGGCGATACATCTGGGGCAGCCCGTGCGTGAATATCTGCTGACGCTTTGCGTCACGGTCGCGGTGACCTACCTGCTGACCGGACCCGTGCGGAAGTTCGCGATCGCGGCCGGCGCGATGCCGGAGATCCGCGCCCGCGACGTGCACCGCGAGCCCACTCCGCGGCTCGGCGGCATCGCCATGTTCGGCGGGCTGTGCGCGGGGCTGCTGGTCGCCGACCACCTGAAGAACCTCAACGGCGTCTTCGAACTGTCGAACGAACCGCGGGCCCTGCTCTCGGGGGCGGCCCTGATCTGGCTGATCGGCGTCCTCGACGACAAGTTCGAGATCGACGCCCTGATCAAGCTCGGCGCACAGATGATCGCCGCCGGTGTGATGGTCATGCAGGGCCTGACCGTGCTGTGGATCCCCGTCCCGGGCATCGGGACGGTCGCGCTCACCCAGTGGCAGGGCAACCTGCTCACCGTGGCCCTGGTGGTGATCACCATCAACGCCGTGAACTTCGTCGACGGCCTCGACGGCCTGGCTGCCGGCATGGTGTGCATCGCCGCCGCGGCGTTCTTCCTGTACGCGTACCGCATCTGGTACGGCTACGGCATCGAGCCGGCCGCGCCCGCGACCCTGTTCGCCGCGATCCTCATGGGCATGTGCCTGGGCTTCCTGCCGCACAACATGCATCCCGCCCGGATCTTCATGGGCGACTCGGGCTCGATGCTCATCGGCCTGGTCCTCGCCGCGGGCGCCATCTCGATCACCGGACAGGTCGACCCGGACACCATGGCGCTCTTCGCCGGCGGTGAGCGCAACGCGACGCACGCGATGCTCCCGGTCTTCATCCCGCTGCTGCTGCCGCTGACGATCATCGCCATCCCGATGGCCGACCTGGTTCTGGCCATCGTGCGGCGCACCTGGAAGGGCCAGTCGCCGTTCGCGGCCGACCGCGGGCACCTGCACCACCGGCTGCTGGAACTCGGTCATTCGCACAGCCGGGCCGTGCTGATCATGTACTTCTGGTCGGGGCTGATCGCCTTCGGCGCCGTGGCCTACTCGGTGCACTCCGCCTCGATGTGGATCGTGCTCGCGATCGCCCTGCTGAGCGCCGTGGGCCTGGTGCTGCTGCTCCTGCCGCGCTTCACGCCGCGTGCGCCGCGCTGGGCGGAGTTCCTGGTCCCGCCGCGCTACCGGCACGCCGAGCGGGCCGCGGAGGCCGCCGCGCTCGACGCCTCGGGCCGCGAGCCGGAGCCCGCGAGGCCCGTCACGGTCGGTGTCTCCGGCGTCAACGGAGCGACCGCCGTGGGCCCCCGTTCGCGCTTCCCCGACCGGCGTAAGGCGGAATCGGCACGCTGACGGCGGCGGTGCATGTCGGATATGCCGTCCCTTTAGCACACGAGATGCCGGGGTGTCCTGCACACACGGGCGGATTAGCTCTCATGTGTGACAGTGAGCACACCCCTCAGGTAAAGCTCTCATCAAATAGTTTGTGATACCGTTCACTAGACCCGGCGACAGAGCCGAAGGACCGTAGTGCGACGGTCCATTGGCCCGAGGTTCCCTCTCGGACCGGGCTTACGCTCGTCCCGTACGAGTCCCGTACGAGTCCGTGCCCCCACCACCACGCGGAGCCAAGCGCCATGCGGTCTGATGACGCCCGATCCCTGCTGCCCATCGTCGTGCCCACTGCTGCTGCCGGCGCTGTTGCCGCGCTCGTCAGCGGTGTGCTCGCGGGCGGCAAGGGCGCGATCGGCGCGGCCGTGGCCACGCTCATCGTGATCGTGTTCATGGGCCTCGGACTCTTCGTGCTCCAGCGCACCGCCAAAACCCTGCCCCAGCTGTTTCAAGCCATGGGGCTGATGCTCTACACGGCACAGCTGCTGCTGCTTTTCATCTTCGTCGCCGTGTTCAAGAACACGACGCTGTTCAATCCCAAGGCCTTTGCGATCACGCTCGTCGCCACCACCCTCGTGTGGATCGGCGCACAGACGCGCGCTCACATGAAGGCCAAGATCCTCTACGTCGAACCGGACTCGACGAAGGGCGACAAGCCTGAAAATCCGGGGCCGAAATCGTGAGGGGTAGGGCCGGGATAAGTGCGCGTTCGAGATGCTGCTATCGTCCGGTGCCAACTGCGGCATTGCGGGCGCGGGCATCTGAGCTGACGCCTGTTCCATCGCGAGGCTCGATGCCTGACTGCCGCCCCCACACCCGTTACACCAGTCCAGTGCCGAACCGCGGCCGTACGCCGCGCCGACACGATGAGGTTGCCGTACCTATGCGCCACGCTGAAGGAGCCCGCGGTGAGTGCTGACCCGACGCAGGTCCTCGCTTTCGAGACCGACTGTCACATCTTCGACGGATGTGGCTTCCCCGGTCCGGGCCTGCACTCGTTCCTCTTCGAGCCGCTGTGGGGCGAACCCGGCCTGACGAGCACGTACTTCAACAAGCCGATGCTGCTGGCCCTCCTGGGCTCGATCATCATCGTGGCCTTCTTCTGGGCCGCCTTCGGCAAGCCGAAGGTCGTGCCCGGCAAGCTCC
Source organism: Streptomyces sp. NPDC032472 (assembly GCF_040636955.1). Classification (NCBI taxonomy): domain Bacteria; kingdom Bacillati; phylum Actinomycetota; class Actinomycetes; order Kitasatosporales; family Streptomycetaceae; genus Streptomyces; species Streptomyces sp. NPDC032472. The sequence goes on along the minus strand of NZ_JBEZVK010000033.1, from coordinate 18,148 downwards.
AGATGGTCGCCGAGACCGGCTACGACTTCGTTCGCCGCGGCATCGTCTACGAGACGCTCGGCAAGAAGGAGGGCGAGAAGTACGTCCCCTTCATGGTCTCGCTGTTCTTCTTCGTGTGGATCCTGAACGTCTGGTCGATCGTGCCGGTGGCCCAGTTCCCGGTGACCGCGATCATCGCGTACCCGGCGGTCCTGGCCGCGATCGTGTACTTCATCTGGATGTCGGTGACGTTCAAGCGCCACGGCTTCGTCGGCGGTCTGAAGAACCTGACCGGCTACGACAAGTCGCTCGGCCCGGTGCTGCCGCTCGTCATGGTCATCGAGTTCTTCTCGAACGTCCTGGTGCGCCCGTTCACCCACGCGGTCCGACTGTTCGCGAACATGTTCGCCGGTCACACCCTGCTGCTGCTGTTCACCATCGCCAGCTGGTACCTGCTGAACGGGATCGGCATCGCCTACGCCGGCGTCTCGTTCATCATGGTCGTCGTGATGACCGCCTTCGAGCTCTTCATCCAGGCTGTCCAGGCGTACGTCTTCGTCCTCCTGGCCTGCAGCTTCATCCAGGGCGCGCTCGCCGAGCACCACTGAGCCAGACCGCCCACCCCCCATCCCCCTGTCGTCCGGTGGCCAACCCCCACCGGTCCGTGAAAGAGAAGGAAGAACTGGCATGTCCCAGATCCTTGCTGCCGCCGAAGGCGTCACCGGTTCCCTCAGCTCCATCGGTTACGGCCTCGCGGCCATCGGCCCGGGCGTCGGCGTCGGCATCATCTTCGGTAACGGTACGCAGGCCCTCGCCCGCCAGCCCGAGGCTGCCGGTCTGATCCGCGCCAACCAGATCCTCGGCTTCGCCTTCTGTGAGGCGCTCGCCCTCATCGGTCTGGTCATGCCGTTCGTCTACTAAGACGAGCCGCGACCACTAGTCCGATTAGACGAAAGGCACTGATGTGAACCTCATGGTTCTGGCGGCCGAGGAGATGGAAAACCCCCTCTTCCCGCCGATCCCCGAGCTCGTCATCGGTCTGATCGCCTTCGTCATCGTCTTCGGTTTCCTCGCGAAGAAGCTCCTCCCGAACATCAACAAGGTTCTGGACGAGCGTCGCGAGGCCATCGAGGGCGGTATCGAGAAGGCTGAGGCCGCTCAGACCGAGGCTCAGAGCGTGCTGGAGCAGTACAAGGCCCAGCTCGCCGAGGCCCGGCACGAGGCCGCGCGCCTGCGCCAGGACGCGCTGGAGCAGGGCACTGCGCTCAAGGAAGAACTGCGCGCAGAGGGCCAGCGGCAGCGTGAGGAGATCATCGCTGCCGGTCACGCCCAGATCGCCGCGGACCGCAAGGCCGCTGCTCAGGCGCTGCGTCAGGACGTGGGCAAGCTCGCCACCGACCTGGCCGGGAAGCTCGTCGGCGAGTCCCTCGAGGACGCCGCCCGGCAGAGCCGCACCATCGACCGCTTCCTCAGCGAGCTCGAGGAGAAGGCCGAGGCGGCCCGATGAACGGAGCGAGCCGCGAGGCGCTGGCCTCCGCGCGCGAGCGTCTCGACGCGCTGACGGACAACACGTCCGTCGACGCGGCGAAGCTCGCCGGTGAGCTGGCAGCCGTCACCGCGCTGCTCGACCGTGAGGTCTCGCTGCGTCGGGTCATCACGGACCCGGCGCAGTCCGGCGAGGCCAAGGCCGAGCTGGTCGGCCGGCTGCTGTCCGGCCAGGTGGGCGGGGAGACCCTCGACCTGGTGTCCGGCATGGCCCGGTCCCGCTGGTCGCAGTCCCGTGACCTGGTGGACGCGCTGGAGGAGCTGGCGGCCACCGCCGACCTCACCGCCGCCCAGCAGGGCAACGCGCTCGACAACGTCGAGGACGAGCTGTTCCGGTTCGGCCGGATCGTCGCCTCGAGCACCGAGCTGCGTGCCGCGCTGACCGACCACGCCGCCACTTCCTCCGCCAAGAGCGAGCTGCTGCGCAGCCTGCTCGGCGGCAAGGTGAACGCCGTCACCGAGCGCCTGATCGTCCGTCTCGTCACGCACCCGCGTGGACGTAGCCTTGAGGGGGGACTCGAGTCCCTCTCGACGCTCGCCGCTGCGCGTCGTGACCGCATGGTCGCCACCGTGATCAGCGCGGTCCCGCTCAGCGACGTGCAGAAGCAGCGTCTCGGCGCGGTGCTGGCCAAGCTGTACGGCCGCGAGATGCACCTGAACCTGGACGTGGACCCCGAGGTCCTCGGCGGGATCGTGGTGCGGGTCGGCGACGAGGTCATCGACGGCAGCATCGCGGAGCGCCTCTCCGAGGCGTCCCGCCGCATGGCCGGCTGACCGGCCACCAATAGAACAAAGCATTCCTAGCGGCCCGGTTGGGCCGTGCAGAACTTGCAGAAGATTCCTGGGGGTCACCCCCAGACCCCTAAGAAGCTTCAGGCCCAACAAGGAGAGCAGGGAACCCAGATGGCGGAGCTCACGATCCGGCCGGAGGAGATCCGGGACGCACTGGAGAACTTCGTCCAGTCGTACAAGCCGGACGCGGCCTCGCGCGAGGAGGTCGGCACGGTCAGCCTTGCCGGCGACGGCATCGCGAAGGTGGAGGGCCTGCCCTCCGCCATGGCGAACGAGCTGCTGAAGTTCGAGGACGGCACCCTCGGCCTCGCCCTCAACCTCGAGGAGCGCGAGATCGGTGCGATCGTCCTCGGCGAGTTCAGCGGCATCGAGGAGGGCCAGTCGGTGCAGCGCACCGGCGAGGTCCTCTCCGTCGGCGTCGGCGAGGGCTACCTCGGCCGCGTTGTCGACCCGCTCGGCAACCCGATCGACGGTCTCGGCGAGATCGCGACCGAAGGCCGCCGCGCCCTCGAGCTGCAGGCCCCCGGCGTCATGGTCCGCAAGTCGGTCCACGAGCCGATGCAGACCGGCTACAAGGCCGTCGACGCGATGGTGCCGATCGGCCGCGGCCAGCGTCAGCTGATCATTGGTGACCGTCAGACCGGCAAGACCGCTCTGGCCGTCGACACGATCATCAACCAGCGCGACAACTGGCGCTCGGGCGACGTGAACAAGCAGGTCCGCTGCATCTACGTCGCCATCGGCCAGAAGGGCTCGACCATCGCGTCGGTCCGCGGCGCCCTCGAAGAGGCCGGCGCGCTCGAGTACACGACGATCGTCGCCGCCCCGGCGTCCGACCCGGCCGGCTTCAAGTACCTGGCGCCGTACACCGGTTCCGCCATCGGCCAGCACTGGATGTACGCCGGCAAGCACGTCCTGATCATCTTCGACGACCTGTCGAAGCAGGCCGACGCCTACCGCGCCGTGTCGCTGCTGCTGCGCCGCCCGCCGGGCCGCGAGGCCTACCCGGGTGACGTCTTCTACCTGCACTCGCGTCTGCTGGAGCGCTGCGCCAAGCTCTCCGACGACATGGGCGCCGGCTCGATGACCGGTCTGCCGATCGTCGAGACCAAGGCCAACGACGTCTCGGCGTTCATCCCGACCAACGTCATCTCCATCACCGACGGCCAGTGCTTCCTGGAGTCCGACCTGTTCAACGCCGGCCAGCGTCCGGCCCTGAACGTCGGTATCTCGGTCTCCCGCGTCGGTGGTTCCGCGCAGCACAAGGCCATGAAGCAGGTCTCCGGCCGTCTGCGCGTCGACCTGGCCCAGTACCGCGAGCTGGAGGCGTTCGCCGCCTTCGGTTCCGACCTGGACGCCGCGTCGAAGGCCTCGCTGGAGCGCGGCAAGCGCATGGTCGAGCTGCTGAAGCAGGGCCAGTACCAGCCGATGCCGGTCGAGGAGCAGGTCGTCTCCGTCTGGGCCGGCACCACCGGCAAGATGGACGACGTCCCGGTCGCCGACATCCGTCGCTTCGAGTCCGAGCTGCTGGAGCACCTGCGCCGCGAGCGCAAGGACCTCCTCACCTCGATCGCCGAGGGCGGCAAGATGTCCGACGACACGCTGACCGCGGTCGCCGACGCCATCGCCGGCTTCAAGCGGCAGTTCGAGACCTCGGACGGCAAGCTTCTGGGCGAGGACGCACCGGCCGTCAACGTCTCCAAGTGACGACGGAAGGGACCTGACTCATGGGAGCGCAGCTCCGGGTCTACAAGCGTCGCATCCGTGCCATCACGGCGACCAAGAAGATCACCAAGGCGATGGAGATGATCTCCGCCTCGCGCATCGTCAAGGCGCAGCGCAAGGTGGCGGCGTCCATGCCGTACGCGACCGAGCTCACCCGTGCGGTGACGGCGGTGGCGACCGGTTCGAACACCAAGCACGCCCTGACCACCGAGGTCGAGGCGCCGACCCGCGCCGCGGTCCTGCTCATCACGAGCGACCGCGGCCTGGCCGGCGGCTACTCCTCGAACGCCATCAAGCAGGCCGACCGGCTCACCGAGCGGCTGCGCAGCGAGGGCAAGGAGGTCGACACGTACATCGTCGGCCGCAAGGGCGTCGCGTACTTCGGGTTCCGTGAGCGCAAGGTCGCGGACTCGTGGACCGGCTTCACCGACAGGCCGGAATACGCCGACGCCAAGCGCGTCGCGGCGCCGCTGATCGAGGCCATCCAGACGGAGACGGCCGAGGGTGGCGTCGACGAGCTGCACATCGTCTTCACGGAATTCGTGTCGATGATGACGCAGAACGCGGTGGACAGCCGGATGCTGCCGCTCAGCCTCGAGCAGGCTGCGGAGGAGACCGGCGCGAAGGGCGAGATCCTTCCGCTGTTCGACTTCGAGCCGTCGGCGGAGGACGTCCTCGACGCCCTGCTGCCGCGCTACGTCGAGAGCCGCATCTACAACGCACTGCTGCAGTCGGCCGCCTCCGAGCACGCCGCCCGCCGCCGTGCGATGAAGTCGGCCACCGACAACGCCGGTGAGCTCATCAAGAGCCTCTCCCGGCTTGCCAACGCGGCCCGCCAGGCCGAAATCACCCAGGAAATCAGCGAGATCGTCGGTGGCGCGAGCGCCATGGCCGACGCGACCGCGGGGAGTGACAAGTAATGACGACCTCTGTTGAGACGGCCGCCGCCACGGGCCGCGTCGCCCGGGTCATCGGCCCGGTCGTCGACGTGGAGTTCCCCGTCGACGCGATGCCCGAGATCTACAACGCGCTGACCGTCCAGGTCGCCGACCCGGCCGAGGAGGGCGCGCTCAAGACGCTGACCCTCGAGGTCGCCCAGCACCTGGGTGACGGCGTGGTCCGCACCATCTCCATGCAGCCCACCGACGGCCTGGTCCGCCAGGCCGCGGTGACCGACACGGGCTCGGGCATCACCGTCCCGGTCGGCGACTTCACCAAGGGCAAGGTCTTCAACACCCTGGGTGAGGTGCTCAACTACCCGGAGGCCAACTCCGAGGTGACCGAGCGCTGGGCGATCCACCGCAAGGCCCCGAACTTCGACGAGCTCGAGTCGAAGACCGAGATGTTCGAGACCGGCGTCAAGGTCATCGACCTCCTCACCCCGTACGTCAAGGGTGGAAAGATCGGTCTGTTCGGTGGTGCCGGTGTCGGCAAGACCGTTCTGATCCAGGAAATGATCTACCGCGTCGCCAACAACCACGACGGTGTGTCGGTGTTCGCGGGCGTCGGTGAGCGCACCCGTGAGGGCAACGACCTCATCGAGGAGATGTCGGACTCCGGCGTTCTGGACAAGACCGCGCTGGTCTTCGGCCAGATGGACGAGCCCCCGGGCACCCGTCTGCGCGTCGCCCTGGCCGGTCTGACCATGGCGGAGTACTTCCGCGATGTTCAGAAGCAGGACGTTCTGTTCTTCATCGACAACATCTTCCGGTACACCCAGGCCGGTTCCGAGGTGTCGACCCTGCTCGGCCGTATGCCCTCCGCGGTGGGTTACCAGCCGAACCTGGCCGACGAGATGGGTCTCCTCCAGGAGCGCATCACCTCGACCCGTGGTCACTCGATCACCTCCATGCAGGCGATCTACGTCCCCGCCGACGACCTCACCGACCCGGCGCCGGCGACCACCTTCGCCCACCTCGACGCGACGACGGTTCTGTCCCGTCCGATCTCCGAGAAGGGCATCTACCCGGCCGTGGACCCGCTGGACTCCACGTCCCGGATCCTGGACCCGCGCTACATCGCCGCGGACCACTACAACGCCGCGATGCGCGTCAAGGGGATCCTGCAGAAGTACAAGGACCTCCAGGACATCATCGCGATCCTCGGTATCGACGAGCTGGGCGAGGAGGACAAGCTCGTTGTCCACCGTGCCCGCCGCGTCGAGCGCTTCCTGTCGCAGAACACCCACGTCGCCAAGCAGTTCACCGGCGTGGACGGTTCGGACGTTCCGCTCGACGAGTCGATCGCCGCGTTCAACGCGATCTGTGACGGTGAGTACGACCACTTCCCCGAGCAGGCGTTCTTCATGTGCGGTGGCATCGAGGACCTGAAGGCCAACGCCAAGGAGCTGGGCGTCTCCTGATCCGGCGCGCTCCTCGCGGAGCGCATCCGGTTCGCAGGTCTCCCAAGGAGAGGGGCGGGTGTGTCCCGTCCCTCTCCCCACGCCCATTAGAATTTGACCCAACACCCGGCTGACCCGCCGGGTGGTGACCCGAGGAGCCACCTTGGCTGCTGAGCTGCACGTCGAGCTGGTCGCGGCGGACCGCAATGTCTGGTCCGGCGAGGCCACCCTGGTCGTCGCCCGCACCACGTCCGGCGACATCGGCGTCATGCCCGGTCACCAGCCGCTTCTCGGTGTGCTGGAATCGGGCCCGGTGACCATCCGTACCAGCGAGGGCGGCACGGTCGTCGCCGCGGTGCACGGCGGATTCATCTCGTTCGCGGACAACAAGCTGTCCCTGCTGGCCGAGATCGCCGAGCTCGCGGACGAGATCGACGTCAAGCGTGCGGAGCGGGCACTGGAGCGCGCGAAGTCGGAGGCCGATGCGGCCGCCGAGCGTCGCGCGGATGTCCGGCTGCGCGCGGTCGCGGGGCACTGAGCCCCGTACCGAACAGGTTTGAAACCTCAGCCGCGGTCCGTTCCGGAATTTCCCGGGACGGGTCGCGGCTGAGGCGATGTAGGTCCGTCACGGGACTCGTCCGGTGACGGTCACAGTCGTATGCGGTATGTCGATGAGCGAGGAGGTCGGTGAAGATGCTCCTCGCTCTGCTTGTGAGCGGCCTGGTCGTAGCCCTGGTGGTGATCGGGCTTTTCGTGTTCGGCCTGCGCCGCAGACTCATCCAGCGCTCCGGCGGCACCTTCGACTGCAGCCTGCGCTGGGGCGTCTCCGAGGAGCCCGACGCCTCCGGCAAGGGCTGGGTGTACGGGGTCGCCCGCTACAGCGGTGACCGCATCGAGTGGTTCCGCGTCTTCTCGTACTCGCCCCGGCCGCGCCGGCTGCTGGAGCGCGCCTCGATCGAGGTGGTCGCCCGCCGCGCCCCGGAGGGCGAGGAAGAGCTGGCGCTGCTGTCCGACGCCGTCGTGCTCGGCTGTCTCCACCAGGGGACCCGCCTGGAGCTGGCGATGAGCGAGGACGCGCTGACCGGTTTCCTGGCGTGGCTGGAGGCGGCGCCGCCCGGGCAGAGGGTGAACGTGGCCTGAGGGCCGTGGCCCGGCCCGCGGCCGGGGCCGTACGGATGTGGGAAGCCGGGGAGGCGGGGGGCGGACCCCGTCTCCCCGGCTTCGTCGTTCACCGGTTCAGTGCGTGGGGGTCACTGGAGTCCGGTGTGGATCGCGTTCGCGAGTTCGCCGTTGGCGGTGTCCCCGCTGAATTCCCAGAAGAAGGCTCCCCTGAGGCCCTGGCTCTTGGTCCAGCTCATCTTGCCGGCGATGGTCGCGGGGGTGTCGTAGCTCCACCAGTTGCTGCCGCAGCGGCCGTACGCGGTGCCGGCGACGGTGGCGGTGGCAGGGCAGCTGCTCTTCAGCACCCTGTAGTCCTCGATGCCCTGCTCGTACGTGCCCGGCGCCGGACCGGTGGCGGTGCCGCCGGGGGCGTCCTGGGTGACGCCGGTCCAGCCGCGGCCGTAGAAGCCGATGCCCAGGTTGAGCTTGGACGCGGCGATGCCCTTGCCCTTGAGCTTGGTGATGGCGGCCTCGGAGTTGAATCCGGCGATCGGGATGCCCGCGTAGGAGGTGAGCGGGGAGTGCGGGGCGGTGGGACCCTTGGCGTCCCAGGCGCCGAAGAAGTCGTAGGTCATGACGTTGTAGAAGTCGACGTACTGGGCGGCGCCCGCGTAGTCGGCGAGGTCGAGCTTTCCGCCGTTGGAGCCGTCGGCGGAGATGGCGGCGGTGACGAGGTTGCTGCCGCCGAACTTGGTCCGCAGTGCGGACAGCAGGTTCTTCAGGGAGGCGGCGCCGCTGGTGTCGCAGGACAGTCCGCAGGCGTTCGGGTACTCCCAGTCGATGTCGATGCCGTCGAAGACGTCGGCCCAGCGCGGGTCCTCGACCAGGCTGTAGCAGGAGTCGGCGAAGGCGGCGGGGTTCGCGGCGGCCTGGCCGAAGCCGCCGGACCAGGTCCAGCCGCCGAAGGACCACAGGACCTTCAGGCCCGGGTACTGGGCCTTGAGCTTGCGCAGCTGGTTGAAGTTGCCGCGCAGCGGCTGGTCCCAGGTGTCGGCCTTGCCGTCGACGCTCTGGTCGGCGGTGTAGGCCTTGTCGTAGTCGGCGTAGGCGTCGCCGACGGTGCACTTGCCGCCCTGGACGTTGCCGAAGGCGTAGTTGATGTGGGTGATCTTCGCCGCGGAGCCGGAGGTGACCAGGTTCTTCACGTGGTAGTTGCGCTGGTAGACGCCCCAGTCGGTGAAGTAGCCGAGCTTGACCTTGCCGCCCGGGTCCGGGGGAGTGGTGCCGCCGCCGGCCGTGGTGACCGACAGGGCGGCGGAGGACGGGCCGGTCTGGTCGGCGGTGTCGCGGGCGGTCACGCTGTAGGTGTAGGGGGTGGCCTTGGTCAGGCCGGTGTCGGTGTAGCTGGTCCCGGTGACGGTGGCGATCTTGACTCCGCCGCGGAAGACGTCGTAGTTCTTCACGCCCTTGTCGTCGGTGGCGGCGCTCCAGCCGAGGGCCAGGGATGTCTCGGTGATCCCGCTCGCGGTCGGGGTGCCGGGGGCGGAGGGCGGGGTGTCGGCGGGGATGGTGCCGCCCTCGCAGGGCGCTCCGTTGATCCTGCAGCCGGCGGGGGCGCCGGAGCCGGTGCCGTTGAAGCCGAAGCTGACGGTGGCGCCGGGGGCGAGGGTGCCGTTGTACGACTTGTTCTTGCCGGTCCAGTGGGTGCCCGAGCTCGTCACGTCGGCGTCCCAGGCGGAGGTGACCGCGGTGCCGGCCGGGTAGTCCCATTCCACGGTCCAGCTCGTGAGGGTGGTCGTGCCGGTGTTCTTCACCGTCCACTTGCCCTCGAAGCCGGAGCCCCAGTCGGAGACCTTCGTGTACGCGGCCGTCGCCGATCCGGCGGCCTGGGCCGGGCCGGCCAGGGCCACGAGGCCGGCGGCGGGCAGGGCGACCGAGGCCACGGTCGCGGCGAGCCTTCTGAAGAGACGGATGCGGGGTGGGGGTGCTGTGCTCAAGGGTGCTCCTCCGTAGGTCCGTCGTGGCCGTGGGGCGATCACGACATGGGGGTGGGACCTGCGCCGCCCGTGAGCACGCTTGTCATGGCACGCTCACCACAGTTGCGGTGAGCGTAGAAAGGTCTGGACCAAGCGTCAAGAGGTCCAGACCTCAGCGGGCGGAGGGGCCCCGGCGCCGCTCGGGCGCCGCTCCGGCTCGGCTCCAAGCCGCCCGCGCGACGGCCGCCGGCCCGCGCGCCGGCGGCCGCGCTAGAGGCCCAGTTCCTGCGCCAGCACCGCCGCCTGCACCCGGCTGCGCAGCTCCAGCTTGCCCAGCAGCCTGCTGACGTGCGTCTTCACCGTCGCCTCCGCCATCCGGAGCCGGTCCGCGATCTCCGCGTTCGACAGGCCTTCGCCCAGGCAGCCCAGCACCTCCCGCTCCCGGCGCGTCAGCGAGGCCACCGCGGCGGCCGTCTCCGGCGCCACCGGCTCCCGTACGGGTTGCGGAGCCGCGAACTCCGCGATCAGCCGCCGGGTCACCGCCGGGGCGATCAGCCCCTCGCCGCGCGCGACGGTGCGGACCGCCTCGATCAGCTCCGAGGCCTCCGCGTTCTTCAGCAGGAAGCCCGCCGCCCCCGCGCGCAGCGCGCCGAACACGTACTCGTCCAGGTCGAAGGTGGTCAGCACCAGCACGTCGGCCAGCTGCTCGGCCACCACCTGCCGCGTCGCCGACACCCCGTCGAGCCGCGGCATCTGCACGTCCATGAGGACGAGATCCGGCCGCAGCTCCCGGGCCAGGCGCACCGCCTCCTCGCCGTCCGCCGCCTCGCCCGCGACCTCGATGTCGCCGGCGCTGCGCAGGATCAGCACCAGCCCGGCCCGTACCGCGCTCTGGTCCTCGGCCACCACCACCCGGATCGTCATCCGGCCACCGCCTTCTCCTCCGCGGGCAGGACCGCCCGCACCTGCCAGACCGGGCCCGCCCGGCCCGCCGTGAACTCCCCGCCCAGCAGCTCCGTACGCTCCCGCATGCCGATCAGACCGGCCCCCGAGCCCGGCGCGCGGGGGCCCGGCTGCTGCCCGGCGCAGGGGGAGTCCACCTCCACGGTCAGCAGTCCCTCGGCCCGGGACACCCGGACCCGGACGGTGCCAGGGGCGGCGTGCTTGAGGGCGTTGGTCAAGGACTCCTGCACGATCCGGTACGCGGCCAGCTCCACCGGCGCGGGCAGCCGCGGCCCGGGCGGCCGCCCGTCGTACAGGGAGAAATCCAGCCCGCTCGCCGTGCCGTTGGTCCGGGCCTGCTCCAGGAGGGCGTCGAGCCCGTCGAGGGAGGGGGTGGCGGCCGCCTCCTGCTCGGCGCCCGCCGCCCGCAGCAGTCCGATCAACCGGCGCATTTCGGCCAGCCCCTGCACGCTGTTCTCCCGGATCACCCCGAGGGCCTCGCGGCTGGTCGCGGGGGAGTCGATGGAGAGGGCCGCGGTGGAGTGGATGGCGATCGCGGAGAGGTGGTTGGCCACCATGTCGTGCAGCTCGCGGGCCATCCGGGCGCGCTCGGAGGCCACGGCCTGCGTACGGTCCATCTCGGCCAGCAGCGCGGTCTGCTCGGCGTGCAGCCGGGCGGACTCGGCGGCCTCGCGCTGGTTGCGCAGGGTGGCGCCCGTCAGGGCCGGGCCGAAGCTCACGATGCCGGTGATGACGCCGATCATCAGGGCCTGCGGGGTGCGGAACCAGGCCACGGAGACGACGGTGACGACGACCGTGACCAGGCCGGTGGTGATCGGCAGCCGCCGGGCCATGGGGGGTTTGCCGTAGACCACGGCCGCGTACATCAGGTCCGTGAAAACGATGACGGTGCCCAGGTTGCCCACGGTGAACTGGTCGGCGATCACCGCGGCGGTGCCGACGGCCAGCGTGAGGTTGGGCGCGGTGCGCCGCAGCAGCTCCATCGGCCCGATGGCCAGGAGCGGCACCAGGGCCGCCCAGGCGGGGAAGAAGTGCCGGTTGTTGGTGCTGTAGACGCCCAGGGACCACAGCAGCACGCCGGCGAGCACGCTGATCACCGCGAGGAGCACGTCGTCGCGGTGCGGGCGCGGGAAGCGGGGGTTCGCAGTGGGCGCGGCCTCGGTCACGGCTCCATCCAACACGGTGGAGCGGGGGTCCGGCCTCGCCGCCGGGGCTGACTGCGGGGCGGGCCCAGTACGCCGAAGGATGCAGTCGCGGTTCCTCACCGGCGACGACGAGGCGGAGCGGATCGGGCGGGAGGCTGGGGGAAACCCCTCATGCGAACCGATGCGAACCGATGCGAACCGAGCGGAAGGGAGAGCCCTCGTGCTCGTTGCCCTGATCATTGCCTGCGAGATCGGCTTCTGGGTACTGCTGGCCGCCGGGCTGGCGCTGCGCTACCTCGCGCACATGCCCCGGCTGGGCGCGGCGGTGCTGCTGTGCGAACCGCTGCTGGAGCTGGTGCTGCTCGCGGTCACCACCTGGGACCTGAAGAACGGCGGCGAGCCGAGCTGGACGCACGGCCTGGCCGCCCTCTACATCGGCTACACCGTCGGATACGGCCACTACACCGTGAAGTGGCTCGACCGGCACGCCGCGTACCGGCTGGCCGGAGGGCCGAAGCCGCCCGGCCCGACGTACGGCAGGGAGCGGGCCCGGCACGAGTGGAAGCTGTGGATCCGGACCCTGGCGGCCGCCGCCGTCGCCCTCGGGCTGCTGGAGGGCGCCATCTTGTACGTGGGCGACGCCGCGGACACCTCCGGGCTGCGGGGCTGGGAGCTCGGCGCGCTGCGGGCGCTGGCCATCCACACCGTCGTGGCCGTCACGTACACGATCTGGCCCCGCAAGGCGCCCGCCGGGGCGGGCGGCAGCGCGGTCGCGGCCTCCTCGGAAGGCGGTCCGGCGGACACGCCCCTGGCCGGGAGCGGGCGCCGTTCCTAGCCGCGCTCGCCGCCCGGGACCCAGAGCACGTCCCCGATCTCCTTGTTGGCCGTACGGGCCAGGATGAACAGCAGGTCGGAGAGGCGGTTGAGGTAGGTGGCGGTCAGCGGGTTCATCACCTCGCCGTGCACCTCCAGCGCCGCCCAGGTGGAGCGCTCGGCCCGCCGGACCACGGTGCACGCCTGGTGCAGCAGGGCCGCCCCCGGGGTGCCGCCGGGGAGGATGAAGCTGCGCAGCTTCTCCAGCTCCGCATTGAAGCGGTCGCAGTCCGCCTCCAGCTTGTCGACGTAGAACTGCTCGACGCGCAGCGGCGGGTACTCGGGGTTCTCGACCACCGGGGTGCACAGGTCGGCGCCCACGTCGAACAGGTCGTTCTGCACCCGGACGAGCACCTTCACGACGTCCTCCGGCAGGCTGCCGAGGGCGATCGCCGTGCCGATGGCCGCATTGGCCTCGTTGGCATCGGCATAGGCCGAAATGCGCAGATCGGTCTTGGCCGTGCGGCTCATGTCGCCGAGCGCGGTCGTGCCCTTGTCACCGGTGCGGGTGTAGATGCGCGTGAGGTTCACCATGCGGCCAGCGTAATGAGCCCCACCGGAAAACCCCACGCGGTCCTCCGCCGCCCCGGCCTATCGTTTCGGCCGGGGGCCGACGTCCGGCCCGGAAGCGGGAGAAACGCACCTTTGACCGACATCTTCACCCTCTGGCAGCGGGCCGAGACGGCCAAGTGGGTCGACGTGACCGCCGGTTTCCTCGCGGCACGCCATCCCCGGGACTCCGCCGAGCACGCCGAGGTGCTGGCACGGGCCCGCGCCGTCCACGAGGCGCTGGAGCAGGGCGAGCCCTGTGCGGCGGACTCCGACGAGGCGCTCTGGCTGCGGATCCGGGCGGCGGAACCGGCGGACGCGCCGCACGCCCCGGGGGCCGTGCGGCCCGCCGAGGAGGACGCGCAGGTGCGCGACTACCTCAGGGACCTCGTCGCCCGGGAGCGGGCCGCCGGGCGGCCGGCGTGGGAGGAGCAGGACGCGCTGTTCGGCGCACACATCACGCTGTCCGTGGTCTCGCGCAGGCTGTGCGCGAACCCGGCCATGACCGCCTCGGACCACGAGGACGTGCACTACCTCGTCGCCCGCGGCCGGATGGCCCTGGACCTTGGCCACGCGCCGGCCGCGGCGCGCGAGGCCGACCGGCTGAGGCGGCTGGAGGAGCGGATCCTCGACAGGGCCCCGGCGGCGGTGGGAAGTGACGTCGGGTGAACTCGGCGCAGCGGGCCGGGCGGTGGGCCGTCCCGGTGTGATGTCCGTCATCTGAGACGTGACGCGTGTTACTTCCCGGTCACAGTGCCCCTCACGCCCGCTAGTCTCCGGCCGAGAGGCTACGAGACTGAGCCGTTTCAAGAACGAGGGGTGTGCAGTGGCTGGGAAGCTCGCCGTCATCGGTGCGGGGCTGATGGGTTCCGGAATCGCTCAGGTCTCCGCGCAGGCGGGGTGGGACGTGGTGCTGCGCGACGTCACCGACGCCGCGCTGACCCGGGGCACCGACGGCATCAAGGCCTCGTACGACAAGTTCGTCTCCAAGGGGAAGATGACGGCCGAGGACGCCGAGGCGGCCCTCGCCCGCATCACGACCACGACCGACCTGGACGCGGTCGCCGACGTCGACATCGTCGTCGAGGCCGTCTTCGAGAAGCTCGAGGTCAAGCACGAGATCTTCCGCTCCCTGGACAAGCTCGTACGGGAGGACGCGATCCTGGCGTCCAACACCTCCGCCATCCCGATCACCAAGATCGCGGCCGTGACGGAGCGTCCGGAGCGCGTGGTCGGCGCCCACTTCTTCTCGCCCGTCCCGATGATGCAGCTGTGCGAGCTGGTCCGCGGCTACAAGACCAGCGACGAGACGCTCGCCGCGACCCGCGCGTTCGCCGAGTCCGTCGGCAAGACCTGCATCGTCGTCAACCGCGACGTCGCCGGTTTCGTGACGACCCGTCTGATCTCCGCACTCGTCGTCGAAGCCGCGAAGCTGTACGAATCGGGCGTCGCCTCCGCCGAGGACATCGACATCGCCTGCAAGCTCGGCTTCGGCCACGCGATGGGCCCGCTGGCCACCGCCGACCTGACCGGCGTCGACATCCTGCTGCACGCCACCAGCAACATCTACACCGAGTCCCAGGACGAGAAGTTCGCGCCGCCGGAGCTGATGCGCCGCATGGTCGACGCCGGCGACTTCGGCCGCAAGACCGGCCAGGGCTTCTACAAGCACTGAGGCGCCGCGGCGGCAGCCGCAGCCGCCGTCGGGGCACCGCGCCCCGAGCGCCAGTTCGCCCACCCATCCCCCCGGGTGAATTAGGTATCGGTTCGCTCACGGTCGGCAACTTCACTGCCCGCGCGGCAGTCAGTTGCAGTGAGAGTTGCCGACCACGGACCGGCTCCGACCCGACGGACCGGTCGGATCAGACGGCCCATACGACGCAAGGACTGCCGGGAGCGCATATGCACATCAGGGGCGACCACGCCGAACTCGCTGTCGGGGGCCGCCTCGACGTGCGCAGCGCGGCGGACGCCCGTACGGCCCTGCACACCGCCCTCGACGACGGCCACGGCGACCTCGTGCTCGACCTCACCGGCCTCGACTCCTGGGACGCGACCGGACTCGGCGTGATCATGGGCGCCCACCGGCGGGCCGGCCGGGCCGGCCGCCGCCTCGTGCTGCGCGGAGTGCCTCCGCAGATGCAGCGGCTGCTCGTCGCAACGAGGCTCCACCGGATCCTCGCCATCGAGGGCGGACTGGAAGCGGAATCCCTCCCCAGGGTCTGAACAGCAGTCCTCCGCATTTCCTGCGGAAACGTAACGGTCCGGTGGTGGAGGCACCCCTGCGGTTCCGTGCACGACAGGCCACCGTCTAGGGTCGGGCGGAAACCGGACCGGTAGCGACAGCGGAATGTGCGAAGGCCGGGGCAACACGGCAACGCGCACGCGCACGACGCGAGGGGGGACTTGGTCATGGACCGCACACAGGGGCAGGTCGAACCGGTGGAGCAGTCCACGGCGGCCCGCGGGGCGCACCCGGCACCCGCCTCCGGCCCCGTGGCCCGGATCGTCACCCTCACCGCCGGGGACTACACCCTCACCGTCAACCCCGTCGACGGCAGCGAGATCGCACCGCGCCGCCCCGGCACCGGCGGCACCCGCCCCGCCAAGCGTGACGCGGCCTCGCGCCGGGCCGCGGACGCCGCCGTCCGGCCGCCCGCGCTGCCCGGCTCCCCCGCCGCCCCGGCCGTCTCCGCGGCGCCGCTGCTCGCCCGCGAGGAGGAACGCGCCCGCCTCGTACGGCTCCTGGGCCGCGGCCGCTCCGTACGGCTCACCGGGCCCGCCGGCTCCGGCCGCACCGCCCTGCTCGACGTGGTCGCGGCCGACTGCGCCGGCCTCGCGCCCGACGGCGTCGTCCGCCTCTCCGGCCACGGACACCAGCAGCCCGGCGAGTTGCTCCACGCGCTGTACGCCACCGTCTTCGACGCCGCGTCGGAACGGCCCGACCGGATAGAACTCCTCGCCCGCGTACGGGACATCGGCGCGATCGTGCTCCTCGACGACCTCGAACTCGGCGCCGCCGCCCTCGACGAGCTGATGCGCGCCACCCCCGAATGCGCCTACGTACTCGCCGGCACCCCCGACGACACCCGCGGCCCCGCCGACGAGGCCGCGCCGGACGAGGTCGTCCTCGCGGGCCTCGGCCGGGCCGACTGCCTCGCACTGCTCGAAGCGCGCCTCGGACGGCCGCTGACCGACGAGGAGACCGCCTGGGCGGAGGACCTCCGCTTCGCCTCCGAGGGGCTGCCGCTGCGCTTCGTCCAGGCGGCCGCGCTGCTGCGCCGGCGCGACGAGCTCAACCGGGCCGCCGCCGCGCACCACGACGCGGACGAGGACGAGCCCGGCGTCTTCGAGGAGCGGCCGCGCGACGCCGCTCCCACGCCGATGCCGACCCTCGCCGAGGGCGCGGCCCCGGCCGAGCTGCTCGCCGCCCGGGTCAGCGAGTCGGCGCGGGCCGCGCTGCGGATCGCGTGCGCGCTCGGCGGCGAACTGCCGCATCCCGCGCACCTGCCGGCGCTGGTCGG
The DNA here is from genome assembly GCF_040636955.1 of Streptomyces sp. NPDC032472. Lineage (NCBI taxonomy): Bacteria > Bacillati > Actinomycetota > Actinomycetes > Kitasatosporales > Streptomycetaceae > Streptomyces > Streptomyces sp. NPDC032472. Next base: position 1,635 of record NZ_JBEZVK010000033.1, on the reverse strand, counting down.
CGACACCCACGCCGACGCGGCCGTCGCCGAACTGCTCGGCAGCGGGCTCATCACCCCCGTCGGGCCGCGGTACCGGCTCGCCGCCGGGGTCGCCCGCCAGCTGGAGGAGGCCGGGTACGGGGACACCGCCGCGGAGGAGGCCCGTACGGCCGCCCGCCACTACGCCTGGTGGACCGGGCACGCCTCCGTCACCCCGGAGCGGATCGCGGCCGAGGCCGACGCGGTGCTCGCGGCGCTCGCCGGCGCCGATGTGGTGGCCGCGGTGCTGCTGGCCCGCTCCGCCGCGCCCGCGTTCGCGGCCTCGCGGCTGTGGGAGGCCTGGGGGCGGGTGCTGCGGGCGGGGGCCGAGGCCGCGCGGAAGGCGGGGGAGGTCGCGGAGCAGGCGTACTTCCACCACGAGCTCGGCGTGCTCGCGCTGTGCGAGGGGCGGCTGGGCCGCGCGCGGGCCGAGCTGGAGGCGTCCATCGGGCTGAAGGGGGCGCTGGCGGACAAGCGGGGCACCGTGGCCGGGCGGCGGGCGCTGGCGCTGGTCACCGACCGGGAGGCCGCCGGAGGGACGGTCTCCCCGCCGCTGCGGCTGGAGGCCCCGGCCGCTCCGGCTGCGGCTGCGGTGGCGGCTGCGGCTTCGGCTCCGGTGGCGGCGAAGCCTGCCGTGGAGGCGGTCACGGCGCCTGTGCCCGTGCCCGTGCGGCCGCCCGGCTCCGAGGCCGCCACGACGGCCCTGCCGGTGATGCGGCGGGCGGTGGCGCCGACGACGCTGTCGGAGGTGTTCGAGGAGGCCTTCCCCCTCGACCCGAAGCCGACGCCGGTGGCCGCTCCTGCCGTTGCCCCTGCCTCCGCTCCGCCGGGGCGGCAGCAGCGCCGCAAGCCGGTGCTGCTGGCGGTGGCCGGTGCGCTGACGGTGGCGGTGCTGGGCACGGTGATCGGGCTGGCGATGTCCTCCTCGGACTCCGAGGAGGCGGGGAGTGGTTCCGTGACCTCGTCGACGCCGGGGCCGGCTGCGCCGGGGACGTCGGGAGTGCCGGGGGTGCCGGGGGTGCCGGGGGGCGGAAACGATTCTGCTCCGCAGCCGGGGGCGGGGTCTGCGGAGCCTTCCGAGGCCGCCGAGCCGGGTGCCCCGGGTGCGACCCCGTCGCCCCGCACCCCGTCCCGCCGGCCGTCGCAGCCCTCTTCGCTCCCGACCGACTCGACGCCGACCGGCCCGTCGGGCCCGGCGAGCCCGTCCCAGCCGACGCCGTCGACGTCGCCGTCCCCGTCCCAGCCGGCGCCGTCCACCACCCCGACGGCCACGGCCACGGCCACCGTCGTCACGCCCACGCAGTAACCCGGGCCCCGCCCGCCCCCGCGCCTCAATCGCCGGCGGGGCTGGAATGCCCGGACCCTCGTCCCGGGCGTCGGCGAAGCCGGCCGGCCTTCTGGGGCGCCGCCCCGGCCCCGTGCCTCAATCGCCGGCGGGGCTGGAGATGTGCGGCTCCCGTCGCAGGCTGCACTGCGGGTGGCCCTGGCTCTTCTGTCGGATCCGAGGGTCGGCAACTTCAGCCTCGCCGGCGTTTGAGGCGCGGGTCCGGGCAGAGCCCGGTGCCCGGCGGAGCCGGGTTGCCTGGGGCTCCGCCCCAGACCCCGCGCCTCAAACGC
>NZ_JBEZVK010000032.1:0-85787 GCF_040636955.1 Streptomyces sp. NPDC032472 | reverse complement strand
TTGAGGCGCGGGGTCTGGGGCGGAGCCCCAGCAAGGCCGGGCGCAGCCCCCGGCCCGCAGCTGGGCCAGGGGCTGGCGCGTCCCGCCCCGGCCGACGGCCGAGACGGAGGTCCGGCACATCCAGCCCCGCCGGCGATTGAGGCGCGGGGGCCGGGGCGGAGCGCCGGCTGCGCCGGGGTCAGGCGAGGGCGGTGCGCCAGGATTCGACCGCGGCGGCGGAGACCGGGTGGGTCCAGCCCGACGAGCGGGCGGCGCCGCCGATGTGGAAGGCGGTGATGCCGGCCTCCCGGAGCACCGGGACGTGGGCCAGGGTGAGCCCGCCGCCGACCAACAGCTCGGCCGCATAACCCGGCTCACCGCACCGCGCCGCCTCCGCGACGAGGACCGGGAGCCCCTCCTCCACGCCCTCCGCCGCCCCGGCGGTCAGGTACGTGTCCAGGCCGGGCAGGTCCGCCAGCGCCTTGCGCAGCTGGTCCCGGTCCGCGGCCCGGTCGATGGCCCGGTGGAACGTCCACCGGCAGCCCCCGAGCTCCCCCGCGACCGCCTCGATCGCGGCGAGGTCCGGACGGCCGTCCGGGGTCAGGAACCCGAGGACGAACTCCTCGGCCCCCTCGGCCCGCAGCGCCCGCGCCTGCGCGGCGAGCCGGTCCACCTCCTCCGCGGACCCGGCGCAGAACCCGTCCGCCGCCCGCAGCATCACGCGCAGCGGGATGTCGACCGCGGCCCGGATCGCCGCGAAGGTCTCGCGCGTCGGGGTGAGCCCGTCGGCGGCCATGTCGCTGACCAGTTCCAGTCGGTCCGCCCCACCGGCCTGGGCCGCGACCGCGTCCTCCACGTCGAGGGCGATCACCTCCAGGACTGCACGGTTGCTCATTGGGCCCACTCCTCGGGAAAGCCGAAGCTCTGAAGCTGCAGCGAAAATAGGTCTAGTCCAATATCCAGGGTACGGGCCCGCCCACCCCTTCACCAGCACCCGCACCCACCTCCGCGCGCCACCCGACAATGTGGGGTATGGCCGACACCCCGAAGCCCGAAGCGCACGCCCGCCTCCGCTCCCGCTGGCACGCCACCGCGGCCGCCGCCGGCGCCCCCGCCGGCAGCGACCCCGGACCGTACGCCGACCGGCTGCTCTCCGCCTGGGCGGAGCCCCAGCGCCGCTACCACACCACCGCGCATCTGGCCGACGTACTGGCACGGATCGACGTACTCGCCCCGCACGCCGCCGACCCCGCCGCCGTCGAGCTCGCCGCCTGGTTCCACGACGCCGTCTACCGCCCCGACCGCTCCGAGAACGAGGAGCGCAGCGCCGCCCTCGCCGAGCGCGCCCTGCACGAACTCGGCATACCCGAGGAGCGCACCGCCGAGGTGGCCCGCCTCGTCCGGCTCACCGTCACCCACGACCCCGCCCCCGGTGACACCAACGGCGAGGTCCTGTGCGACGCCGACCTGGCCGTACTGGCCGGCGAACCCGACGCGTACGCCGCGTACGCCGCCGCCGTGCGCGCCGAGTACGGCTTCGTCCCGGACGACGCCTTCCGTGCCGGCCGGGCCGCTGTCCTGCGGCAGCTGCTGGACCTGCCCCGCCTCTACCGCACCCCGTACGGCACCGCCCACTGGGAGGCCCCGGCCCGCCGGAACCTCGCCGCCGAGCTGGAGGAACTGGGAGAACCCGGGGAATGAGATCCACTTCGGGGTCGTTCGGACAACACATGCCGCCCGAAGCCTCCCGCCCCCGCTCCCGCATGCCCGTCGCCGTCCACGTCCTCGGCCTGGCCGTGTTCTCGCTCGGCACCAGCGAGTTCATGCTGTCCGGCCTCCTGCCGCCCATCGCCGAGGACATGCACGTCAGCATTGCGCGGGCCGGGCTGCTCATCTCGGCCTTCGCCATCGGCATGGTCCTCGGTGCGCCGCTGCTGGCCGTGGCCACGCTCCGGCTGCCGCGCCGCACCACCCTCATCAGCCTCATCAGCCTCTTCGGCCTCGGGCAGGTCGCGGGCGCGCTGGCCCCCTCGTACGCGCTCCTCTTCGCCTCCCGCATGGTCTCCGCCCTCGCCTGCGCCGGCTTCTGGGCGGTCGGCGCGGCCGTCGCCATCGCGATGGTCGAGCGTGACCAGCGCGCCCGCGCCATGGCCGTCATGATCGGCGGGCTGTCCCTCGCCAACGTCCTCGGCGTCCCCGCCGGCGCCTTCCTCGGCGAACGCCTGGGCTGGCGCGCCGCGTTCTGGTCGGTCGGCGCCGCCTCCGCGGTCGCCCTCGCCGGCATCCTGGCGCTGGTCCCGCGGATCCCGCTGCCCGCCGAACGGCCCGCCCTCCTCCGGGAGCTGCGCATCTACCGCGACCGCCAGGTGTGGCTGGCCGTGGGCATCACGGCCCTGGCCGCGGGCGGCGTCTTCTGCGCCTTCAGCTACCTCTCGCCGCTGCTCACCGAGGTGGCCGGCCTGGACGCCGGCTGGGTGCCGTGGGTGCTCGCGCTGTTCGGGGTCGGCGCCCTGGCCGGCACCACCGTCGGCGGCCGGATCGCCGACGCGCACCTGTTCGGGGTGATGCTGTGGGGCATCACCGCCTCGTCCGTCCTCCTCGTGGCGCTGGCCCTGCTGGCGTCCGCGGCCGTGGCGGCCGTCGGCCTGTCGTTCCTGATCGGGTTCTCGACGTTCTTCACCGCGCCCGCGCTGAACGCCCGCATGTTCAACGTCGCCGGGGCCGCCCCGACCCTGGCCGGGGCCACCACCACGGCCGCCTTCAACGTCGGCAACACGGGCGGCCCGTGGCTCGGCGGCACGGTCATCGACGCCGGCCTCGGCTTCGAGGCCACCGCCTGGGCGGGCGCCGCCATGACGCTCACCGCGATCGGCCTGGGCCTGCGCGCCCTCCACCTGGACCGCCGCACCCCACCCCCCACCAGCCGCGTGATCGCCTCCTCGGCCCCGACCCCGACCGCTGCCCCGACCCCGACCGGTGCCCCGGCCCCGACCGGTGCTCCGGCTCCGGCCGCGCCGTAGTCCCCGTGCGGCAGACGCGGCTACGCCGGGCGGTGTTTCGGGCGGCGTAGGCCCGACTCCGTCAGGCGGCGGACCAGCTCCTTGCTGCCCACCTCGCGGGCGCCCGCCGCCACCGCGGCCGCGTAGCGGTGCTCGGGGACGTCGTAGTGGTCGCGCTCGAACGCCTTGCGCGGGCAGCCGATCGACTCCGCGAAGGCGTGCAGCTCCTCGTACGAGACGTCGCTGACCAGGTGCGACCACATGCGGCCGTGGCCCGGCCAGGTCGGCGGGTCGATGTAGAGCGTCACGGGCGGCTCACCGGCCGGGGCCGAGGACGGGGCCGAGGCCGCCCACCGCGGCGACCTTGACCCCCGCCTTGGCACACACCCAGTGCGGATCGGGCCCCAATTCCGGCTCCACGTCCAGCGCGTGCGGGTCGCCGTGGAAGCAGACGGGGCACAGCGGCCAGCGCCCGTACTTCTCCAGCAGCGCGTCCTGCACGTCCTGGGCGACGAGCCCGGCGAGGTAGTCGACCCCCTCCGGCCACTGCTCCACCCACCACCGGCGGTGCGTGACCGAGTCCTCGACGAGGGAGACGACATCGGCTTCGGCGACCTCACCGGCGACGAGATCGGCGAGAACGAGGGCGCGGGCGGCGTGCAACGCCTGTTCCAGGGGGGTTGCATGGTCCATGCGCCCATTGTGAACCCCTACCGGGCACGTGGCGAAGGCCTGCGAAGGCCCTCTTATGCCGTATTGACCCGATTCCGGCCCGAAAATAGATTTCAGGCATGCGCGACGAGGCGAGGGAAAGCTTCGGTGCGGCGATGCCGCTCCGGGCCCGCGTCCGCCGCCTCGCGCCCTCCATGACCCGCTGCGTGCAGGCGGCCGCCGAGGCCGTCGCCGAGGCCGTCGCCTCCGATCCGGCGGCTGCGCCCGGCTCACCGTCTCCGCCCCCGCCGACACCGCCGCCGGGCTCGACGTGGCCGCACCCGGCCGCCGCCGTCACCGCGCTCGCGACCGCCGGCCGCATCGCCTGCGCACGGCCTTCGAGCGCGGCGCCACCACCGTCGCCGTCACCGGCCGGCCCGGCGCGCCCGTCGCCCGGTACGCCGGCCTCGTGCCGGCCGCCCCCGCGCTCGCCGCCTCGTACGAGGCCTCGCCCCCCGTCGCCGAAATGCCTGCCAGGAGGCCCGCCCGTGACCGTCCCCAAGACCGCCGCGAAGAGCGTTTCGAACGCCGCCCCGACGACCGCCCCGGACGCCGCGCTGCGCGCCCAGCTCGACACGCTGACCACCGAGGCCTTCCGCCCCGAGCTGGCCGGGATCGACCGGCTCGGCACCCTGGAGCTCGCCCGGGCCATGAACGCCGAGGACGCCGCCGTCCCGGCCGCCGTCGCCGCCGAGCTCCCGCGGATCGCCGCCGCCATCGACGCCATCGCCGCCCGCATGGCCCGCGGCGGCCGCCTGGTCTACGCGGGCGCCGGCACCGCCGGCCGCATGGGCGTCCTCGACGCCAGCGAGTGCCCGCCCACCTTCAACACCGCCCCCGGCCAGGTCGTCGGCCTGATCGCGGGCGGCCCGTCCGCCATGGTGCAGGCCGTCGAGGGCGCCGAGGACTCCGCCTGCCTGGCCGCCGAGGACCTCGCCGCCCTGGGCCTGACCGCCGACGACTGCGTCATCGGCATCTCCGCCTCCGGCCGCACCCCGTACGCCGTCGGCGCCGTCGCCCACGCCCGCCGCCGCGGCGCGCTCACGGTCGGCCTGTCCTGCAACGCCGGCTCCGCCCTCGCCGCCGCCGCCGAGCACGGCATCGAGGTCGTCGTGGGGCCGGAGCTGCTGACCGGCTCGACCCGCCTGAAGGCCGGCACCGCGCAGAAGCTCGTCCTCAACCTCGTCTCGACCATCACGATGATCCGGCTCGGGAAGACGTACGGGAACCTCATGGTCGACCTGCGCGCCTCCAACGAGAAGCTGCGCGCCCGCTCCCGCCGCATCGTGGCCCTGGCCACCGGCGCGCCCGAGGAGGAGATCGAGGCCGCGCTCACCGCCACCGGCGGCGAGGTCAAGGCCGCGATCCTCGTCCTCCTCGGCGGTGTCGACGGCCCGGCCGCCGCCGAGCTGCTCACCGCCTCCGACGGCCACCTGCGGGCCGCCCTCGCCCGGGCCGCCGGCACCTCCACACCCTGACCGCACGCTCCCGCCCCGCCACCGGCCCCTTCCCCGACGCAAGGCGATCCCCCCATGTCGACTGACAAGCACCGCGCCACGGCCGCCGCGATCCTCCCCCTCGTCGGCGGCCCGGACAACATCGGCTCGATCGCGCACTGCATGACCCGGCTGCGCATCGGCCTGCACGACCGCTCGCTCGTCGACGACGAGGCCCTGCGGGCGCTGCCCGCCGTACTGGGCGTGGTCGAGGACGATACGTACCAGATCGTGCTGGGGCCGGGGGCCGTCGCCCGCGTGACCCCGGAGTTCAAGGCGCTCGTCGCGCAGGCCCGCCGCAGCACGCCGCCCGCGGGCCGCGCGAACACGCCGGCCGGGCCCGTGGCGACACCGGTGACCGCGGAGGAACTCGCCGAGCGCGGCGCGGCGTTGAAGGCGGCGCAGAAGGTTCGCAACGCCACCCCGGTCAAGCTGGCGCTGCGCCGCGTCGCGGACATCTTCGTCCCGCTGATCCCGGCGCTGATCGGCTGCGGCATCATCGCCGGCCTGAACGGCCTGCTGACGAACACCGGTTGGCTGCCGGCCGTGGTGCCCGCGCTCGCCGCGATCGCGTCCGGCTTCATGTCCCTCATCGCCGTCTTCGTCGGCTTCAACACGGCCAAGGAGTTCGGCGGCACGCCCGTACTCGGCGGCGCGGTCGCCGCGATCATCGTCTTCCCGGGCGTCGCGAAGATCGACGCGTTCGGCCACCACCTCGCGCCGGGCCAGGGCGGCGTGCTGGGTGCACTGGCCGCCGCCCTGCTCGCCGTCCAAGTGGAGAAGGGGTGCCGCACCTGGGTCCCGGAGGCGCTGGACAGCCTGGTCACCCCGACCCTGACCGTCCTCGTCGCCGGCCTCGCCACCCTGTTCGGGCTGATGTTCGCCGCCGGCGCGGTCGCCTCCGCCATCGGCGCCTTCGCGACCTGGCTGCTGCAGTCCGGCGGCGCCCTCGCCGGGCTGGTGCTGGGCGGGCTGTTCCTGCCGCTGGTGATGCTGGGCCTGCACCAGGCCCTGATCCCCATCCACACCACCCTCATCGAGCAGAGCGGCCACACGGTCCTGCTGCCGATCCTCGCCATGGCGGGCGCCGGGCAGGTCGGCGCGGCCCTCGCCGTCTACTGCCGGCTGCCGCGCAACCGGTCGATCCGTACGACCATCAAGTCCGCGCTGCCGGCCGCCCTCCTCGGTGTCGGCGAGCCGCTGATCTACGGGGTGTCGCTGCCGCTCGGCCGGCCCTTCGTCACCGCCTGCGTCGGCGGCGCGGCGGGCGGGGCGTTCGTGGGCCTGTGCCACCAGCTCGGCATCGCCTTCGGCTCCACGGCCATCGGACCCTCGGGCTGGGCCCTGTTCCCGCTGCTGGACGGCAGCTCGGGGATGGGCCTGACCGTCGCCGTGTACGGGGGCGGGCTCGCGGTGGGCTACCTGGTCGGATTCGCGGCCACGTACTTCTTCGGTTTCACCCGGCGGATGCTGACGGAATTGAACTCCGACCCGGGGTCAATTCCGGCCACGGGACAACAGGCCAACGAGCCTGCTATGGCGTGAATATGGATCCGGGAGAGAGACTGCCCGAATGCAGCTCCCCGCCGAAGCCGTCGCCGCCACCGCCACCGTCGAGGTCATCCGCCTCTCCGCCCGCCCCGCGCGCTACGGCGAACCCGTCACCGGACCCGTCGTCAGCCGCTGGACCGGGCAGGAGGCCGCGGACTCCCTCCGGTTGATCTCCTCCATGCCGCCCGGCGAGGCGCGCCTGTGCTTCTCGCCGGGGTGGGGGCTGCGTGCGTACGGGGCCACCGACGAGCTCCTGTTCGAGCTGATCTTCTGTTTCAGCTGTCACCACGGGTGGCTCTGGGGACCCGCCGTTCCCGAGGAGCTGGCCTTCGACACGCTGTCGGGCAACACTGCCGAGGCCGAGGCGCTGCTCGCGCACTTCCGCGATGCAGCCTGACGATCGGCCGACCGAACGGCCCGCCCTACCGGTCCCTCCCGTCCCGCCCGGCCCCGCCGCACCCGGTACGCCCGGCCCCGCCGCACCCGGCCCGGTCGTCCCGCCCGGCCGGATGGGCGCCGGGGCCCAGCCCTCCTTCCCGCTCGCACACGGGCGGGTGCTGCGCCCGTGGACCCCGTACGACGCCCCCGCACTGGTCGCGTCCTGCCAGGACCCGGACATCCGCCACTGGAACCGCCCCGAGCCGCACTCCCTGCCGCAGGCACGGCAGCGGATCGAGCGCTGGGGCGAGCGCTGGCACAGCGAGGACGCCGCGATCTGGGCCATCGCCCCGGCGACGCCCGGCTCACGGCCCGTCGGCCTGATCGGCCTGGCCGACCTCGACCTCCCGGGCGGCAGCGGCGAGTTCCTCTACTGGCTCCTGCCCGCCGGACGCGGCGGCGGGGTCATGGTCGAGGGCGTGCGCCGGATCAGCCGGTGGGCGTTCGAGGAACTCGGCCTGCACCGCCTGCGCATCACCCACTCGGTGGCGAACCCGGCGTCCTGCCACGTCGCCACGAAGGCCGGCTTCCCCCTGGAGGGCACCATGCGCGGCGCCCTCCTCCACGCGGACGGCTGGCACGACGAACACCTCCACGCCCGCCTCAGCACGGACACCTGACAGCACCCCGCCCCCACGCGAACAGCCGAATTCCAGCCAGTTTTGCCCCGACGCGTGAACGCACGTGAACCCACCACATCCGGCCAGGTGCGCTGAACGCCTGGCCGCGGCAACGCAGCATGCGCACAGGAGCCGGGGATCGGGATGCTCACCAGCCGATGACCGGGTCCACGTCGAAGATCGGGGGGAGGGTGCCGCCGGGGTCGAGGTTGACGAACGTGCGGCCGTACAGGGCGATCGACTCGCCCAGCGGGAGGTCCCGCAGGACGGTCGGCTCCCCCGCCGGCCTCCCGGTGGCCGGGTCGAGGTGCCACAGGTGGGTGTACGGGCCCCGCGACACCACGGCGATCCGCCCGGTCCGGCCGGTGCCGAGGGTGCGGACCGACCAGTCGTCGCCGAGGACCCGCCGCCACAGCAGGCGGCCGTCCCTCAGGGAGTACGCGGCCAGCACCTCCCGCTTCTCGCGCTCCGGGACGGGCGCGACGAACACGTCGCCGAGGACCAGCCACCGCCGTACGTCCCCGGCCGGGACGTACGGGGCGTCCGCGGTCCCGGCACCGCGCGGGCGGCCCGCGTCGTCGAACGCCAGCAGCCGTCCCGCGGCGACGACCGCGGCCGGGGCGGCCGAGACCAGGCGCGGCGCATCGATCCCGGCGGGCAGCGGGGCCTGCCAGGCGAGGGCGCCGGTACGGCCGTCCAGCGCGAGCAGTGCACTGCCCGACGCGGCGGAGCGGGCGAGGACCAGGACCCGGTCCGGGCCGGCCAGGACCTCGGTGGCGTCCGTGCCCTCGGGCAGGGGCGAGCGCCAGCGCTCGGTGCCGCCGCGCAGGTCGTGGGCGAGGACGGCGTCCGCCGTCGCGGTCACCGCGAGGGAGCCGCCCGCGGAGACCTTCCCGGCCGGGTTCGCGACGTCCGCCGTCCAGCGCTGCTCGCCGGTGGTGAGGTCCACCGCCACGAGGCGGCTGCCGCACGCGCCGCCGCCGGGCGCGGGGTCCGCGTAGGCGAGGATCCCGGTGTGGTCGGGGGTCTGCGGGCTCATCGCGCACACCGCACGGCCGTCGGCGGGGGCACCGAGCCCCCAGCCGCGGCGGCCTCCGCCGTCGTAGTCGGTCACGCCGTCCGTGCGGACCCGGATGACGGACCCGGTGCCCCGGTCCTCCCAGGAGCCCAGCGGCCTGCCCGCGGCCGGGCCCTCCGGGGCCTGGTAGCCGAAGAGGTCCATGTACGGGCCGCGCAGCCACGAGAAGCCGAGCCAGCCGGGCACCAGAGCGGCGAGGGCGATGACGGCGGCCGCGGCCCGGCCGCCGGCTGACCGGTACGGGCGCCGCCCCTTCACGGCCGCCCGCCACAGCAGGGCGGCGCCGGCCCCGGCGGCGAGCGCCCACAGCACCAGCCACCCCAGCCCGCGCGGGCAGCCGCCGGCCGTGCACGAGACCTCGGCGGACAGGTCGACGGCCGCCAGCTTCACGGACAGCACGCCGTACAGCACGGCAACGGCGCTCACCGCGCAGGCCGCGGCCACCAGGACGTGCCGCAGAACCCGCCCCGCGAACGACTCCGACGTCCCCGACGTCCCCGACGTCCCCGACGTCCCCATGATCCGAATCCCCTCCCGTCGGCCCGCAACGTAGTGCCGTCCCGGGGCGAAAATGCCTTGCGGGGCCCTCCGGACGCGGATCTACGGTGGGCCGGTGACCACTCGAATGATCATTCTCAACGGCGGGTCCAGCTCGGGGAAGTCCGGGATCGCCCGGTGCCTGCAGGCGGTCCTGCCCGACCCGTGGCTCGTCGTCGGCACCGACACGCTGGTCGACGCCATGCCGGCGGCCATGCAGGCGTCGGACGGCGGGATCGACTTCGCCCCGGACGGCGTGGTGAGCGTCGGACCGGAGTTCCGGGCGCTGGAGGCGGCCTGGATCCAGGGGGTCGCCGCGATGGCCCGGGCGGGGGCCCGGGTCGTGGTCGACGAGGTCTTCCTCGGCGGCGCGGCGTCCCAGCAGCGGTGGCGGGAGGCGCTCGACGGGGTCGACGTCCTGTGGGTCGGCGTCCGCTGCGACGGCGAGGTCGCGGCCGGGCGGGAGATCGCCCGCGGGGACCGGATCGCGGGGATGGCCGCGTCCCAGGCGGACCTGGTCCACCGGGGCGTGGCGTACGACCTGGAGGTCGACACCACCCGCGCCGAGGCCCTGGCCTGCGCCCGCGCCATCGCCGCCCACGTCCACCGCTGACGGCGGACCGGCGGACCGGCCCCGCCTACCGGGCCCGGGCCGCCTCCACGAAAGCGCGGATGAGGTCCGGGGACTTGACGCCGCGTTCGCTCTCGACGCCGCTGGAGACGTCCACGCCCCAGGCGCCGGTGGTCTGTGCGGCCTCGCGGACGTTGCCCGGGTTCAGGCCGCCGGCCAGCAGCCAGTGCCCTTCAGGGGCGGTGAACTCCTGCGCGGCCCAGTTCCACGGCTTGCCGGAGCCGGGGGCGGGGGCGTCGATCAGGAGCAGGTCCTCCCCGTACTCCCCGCACCGCTGCACGCGCTGCGCGGTGGCGCGCAGCAGGGTGCGGCCCTCGGCGCGCAGGGCCTCGTAGTACTCCGGGCCCTCGTCCCCGTGCAGCTGCACGCCCCGGACGCCGCTCTCCTCGGTCAGCCGCCGGACCTCTTCGACCGTCTGCCCGCGGAACACGCCGACGGTGAGCACCCCGTCCGGCACCCGGGCGGCCAGCTCCCGCGCCTCGGCGGCGCCGACCGTGCGGGGGCTGCCCGGCGCGAAGACGAACCCGACGGCGTCCGCCCCGGCGCCCACGGCCACGTCGACGTCGTGCGCGGTCTTCAGGCCGCAGATCTTGACGAAGAGATCGCTCATCCCCCCAGTCAACCAAAGTCACCCGACCGGCGCCGACCCCTTGCGGGGACCGGGCACGGCGGCCTTCCCGCCCCTAGCCTGGGACCAGGTTCACATCCAGGGCGCGGCGCGCCATACGGAGGACGACGGTGACGATCATGATCGAGCGGCCCACGCCCATGGACACGCAGGCGTCACCAGCGTTCGAGAGCCTCCTGCGCACCGTCGCGGAAATGGACACACCACACGGCTTCAAGGCCGAGCTCATCCGGGGGAAGATCATCGTGTCGCCGTTTTCGAAGCTGCGCTACTCCCGGCGCACGCGCCTCCTGCGGGAGCAGCTCCAGGCACACGTCCCCGAGGGACAGTTCGCTGACACTTCGCCCTTCCTCTTCCGCTTCCCGGCAGCGGAACGCGGCTACGGACCACACCTGTACGTCGCGGATGAGGCGGCCTTCGAGGAGGACGCGCTGCACGCGGACGCAGCGGCGCTCTCGCTGGTCGGAGAGTTCACGTCCGTCTCCACAAGGGACGCCGACTGGAACGAGAAGCTGGACGTGTACGGCTCGCTCGTGCCCGTTTACTTGGTCATCGACATGCAGGACTCGGAGATCACCTGCTTCTGGGACCCCTCGCCGCACGGATACCGCTCCCGTACGACGGTGTCGTCCGGCAAGCCCCTGCAGATCCCCGAGCCCTTTGGGTTCTCCCTCGACACGACCGGCTTCTAGAGGGCCCGGAAACGCCCGAGGGCGGCACCCCTCCGTGATGGAAGGGGTGCCGCCCTCGTTCGAGAACAGCCGATCAGCCAGGGGCCGATCAGAAGTCCATGTCACCGCCCGGCATGCCGCCCGGAGCGGCCGCGGCCTTCTCCGGCTTGTCGGCGATGACGGCCTCGGTGGTCAGGAACAGCGCCGCGATGGAGGCGGCGTTCTGCAGGGCGGAGCGGGTGACCTTCGCCGGGTCGATGATGCCCTCGGCGAGCATGTCGACGTACTCACCGGTCGCGGCGTTCAGGCCGTGGCCGACGGGGAGGTTGCGGACCTTCTCCACGACGACGCCGCCCTCGAGACCACCGTTGACGGCGATCTGCTTCAGCGGGGCCTCCAGGGCCAGCTTGACGGCGTTGGCACCGGTGGCCTCGTCGCCCTCCAGCTCGAGCTTCTCGAAGACCGCGGAGGCCTGCAGCAGGGCCACGCCACCACCGGCGACGATGCCCTCCTCGACGGCGGCCTTCGCGTTGCGGACGGCGTCCTCGATGCGGTGCTTGCGCTCCTTGAGCTCGACCTCGGTCGCGGCACCGGCCTTGATGACCGCCACGCCGCCGGCGAGCTTCGCCAGGCGCTCCTGCAGCTTCTCGCGGTCGTAGTCCGAGTCGGAGTTCTCGATCTCGGCGCGGATCTGGTTGACGCGACCCTGGACCTGGTCGCTGTCACCGGCACCGTCGACGATCGTGGTCTCGTCCTTGGTGATGACGACCTTGCGGGCGCGGCCGAGCAGGTCCAGGCCCGCGTTCTCGAGCTTGAGGCCGACCTCCTCGGAGATGACCGTGCCGCCCGTGAGGATGGCGATGTCGCCCAGCATGGCCTTGCGGCGGTCGCCGAAGCCCGGGGCCTTGACCGCGACGGAGCGGAAGGTGCCGCGGATCTTGTTGACGACCAGGGTCGACAGGGCCTCGCCCTCGACGTCCTCGGCGATGATCAGCAGCGGCTTGCCGGACTGCATGACCTTCTCCAGCAGCGGAAGGAGGTCCTTCACGTTGCTGACCTTGGAGTTGACGATCAGGATGTACGGGTCCTCCAGCGAGGCCTCCATACGCTCCATGTCGGTGGCGAAGTACGCCGAGATGTAACCCTTGTCGAAGCGCATACCCTCGGTGAGCTCCAGCTCCAGACCGAAGGTCTGGGACTCCTCGACGGTGATGACGCCTTCCTTGCCGACCTTGTCCATGGCCTCGGCGATGAGCTCGCCGATCTGGGTGTCGGCGGCGGAGATGGAGGCGGTCGAGGCGATCTGCTCCTTGGTCTCGACCTCCTTCGCCTGGTCCAGCAGGGCGCCGGAGACGGCCTCGACGGCCTTCTCGATGCCACGCTTGAGGGCCATCGGGTTGGCACCGGCAGCCACGTTGCGCAGGCCCTCGCGGACGAGCGCCTGGGCGAGGACGGTGGCGGTGGTCGTACCGTCGCCGGCGACGTCGTCCGTCTTCTTGGCGACTTCCTTGACCAGCTCGGCGCCGATCTTCTCGTACGGGTCCTCGAGCTCGATCTCCTTGGCGATGGAGACACCATCGTTGGTGATCGTGGGGGCGCCCCACTTCTTCTCAAGGACGACGTTGCGACCCTTGGGGCCAAGGGTGACCTTGACGGCGTCGGCGAGCTGGTTCATGCCGCGCTCGAGGCCGCGCCGGGCCTCCTCGTCGAACGCAATGATCTTGGCCATCTGAAGTGGTCCTCCAGGACTGGGGTTCCCCCTGCGCCGCCAGGCGCGCGGGGAGGGGTGGATTGCTCCGGACCGCGCCTGCGCCCGCGACGGACGGCCTGCGAGCCCGGCGGTTCCTTCCCGCCGGACCCTGCGGGCCTCACCGACCCGGTCCCGTGTAGTAGCACTCTCACTCGGAGAGTGCTAACGCCAATGATTAGCACTCGGCCCCCTCGAGTGCAAGCGGCTTCGGGTCATGACAGACCCCGCGCGCCCCACGGCGCGTCACGGCGGGCCACGGCGGGCCGCCGCGGGCCACGGCCGGCCGCGGCGAGCCACCGCGTCCGCGGCCGGCCGCGGACGCAACGAAGGGCCCGCACCCCTCCTCCGAGGTGCGGGCCCTTGCGTGTATGCGTCGGTGGTCGACCGCGCCGGGCTTAGACGGCGAGCTTGACCATGTCCGCCTGCGGACCCTTCTGGCCCTGCGAGATCTCGAACTCGACCCGCTGACCCTCTTCAAGGGTGCGGTACCCGTCCATCTGGATGGCGCTGTAGTGGACGAACACATCCGCACCACCGTCGACCGCGATGAAGCCGTAGCCCTTCTCCGCGTTGAACCACTTGACGGTGCCCTGAGCCATGCCTAACTCCCCTATTACTGGCCCTTGCGCAGGACCGCACTTCGCGGTCCCGGGTCAGAACTTGCGCCGGAACGCCTCGACCGCGGCTGAATGTATCTGCACCGGTGCTGTCTGCAACAGGTCAATCCGACGAGAATTCCGGTCAGTCAGAAAGCGCGAAATGAGATGAAAATTTGGCATTTACCCGGGCAACTCGGACCTGGCATATCGCGCCAAAGCCCCATACCGCACCCGCACATTGACTCAATGTCAACCCTCACGCGACCCGTTCATATGCGGCGGGCAAGAACAGCGGAGGGGACTTCCCCAACTCTACCGCGCCCAACCAAGCAGAATTGCCCCCTCCGCTTAATGCCGGAGGGGGCAATTCTGGGGTGGCCACATCAGGAGCCGGCGTCAGCAGCCGCCCGCGACCGCCGGGATGATCGAGACGCCCGCGCCGTCCGGCGTCGCCGCCTCCAAGCCGCCCTCGAAGCGCACGTCGTCGTCGTTGACGTAGACGTTGACGAAGCGGCGCAGCTTGCCCTGGTCGTCCAGGACGCGGGCGGCGATGCCCGGGTGGTTCGCCTCCAGCGACGCGATGACCTCGGCCAGCGTGGCGCCCTCGGCGGGCACCTCGGCCTGGCCGCCGGTGTAGGTGCGCAGGATGGTGGGGATGCGGACGTTGACGCTCATGGCGCTACTGCCTTTCCGGAAGTGCGGGGGAGGGTGGTCAGGCCAGGCCGGCGGCGCGGAACGCGTCCAGGCTGGGGCGGATGGTGGCGGTCTGGCCGCTGTCCGCGGCGACCGCCTCCAGGGTCTTCAGGCCGTCGCCGGTGTTGAGGACCACGGTGGTCAGCGACGGGTCCAGGCGGCCGTCCTCGATCAGCTTCTTCGTCACGCCGACGGTCACGCCGCCGGCGGTCTCGGCGAAGATGCCCTCGGTCCGGGCGAGGATCTTGATGGCCTCGACGACCTGCTCGTCGGTCACGTCCTCGACGTAGCCGCCGGTGCGCCGGGCGATGTCCAGCACGTACGGGCCGTCGGCCGGATTGCCGATCGCGAGGGACTTGGCGATGGTGTTCGGCTTCTGCGGACGGACCACGTCGTGGCCGGCCTTGAACGCCGTGGACACCGGGGAGCAGCCCTCGGCCTGGGCGCCGAAGATCTTGTACGGCTTGTCCTCGACCAGGCCCAGCTTGATCAGCTCCTGCAGCCCCTTGTCGATCTTGGTGAGCTGGGAGCCGGAGGCGATCGGGATGACGATCTGGTCGGGCAGCTGCCAGCCGAGCTGCTCGCAGATCTCGTACGCGAGCGTCTTGGAGCCCTCGCCGTAGTAGGGGCGCAGGTTCACGTTGACGAAGCCCCAGCCCTCGCCCAGCGGGTCGCCGATGAGCTCGGAGCAGAAGCGGTTCACGTCGTCGTAGTTGCCCTCGATGCCGACCAGGTCGCCGCCGTACACACCGGCCATGACGACCTTGCCCTGCTCCAGGTCGTGCGGGATGAACACGCAGGAGCGGAAGCCGGCCCGGGCGGCCGCGGCGCCGACGGCGCCGGCCAGGTTGCCGGTGGAGGAGCAGGACAGGGTGGTGAAGCCGAAGGCGCGGGCGGCCTCGACGGCGATCGCGACGACGCGGTCCTTGAAGGAGTGCGTCGGGTTGCCGGAGTCGTCCTTGACGTACAGCTTGCCGGTGACGCCGAGCTCCTTGGCCAGGTTCTCGGCGTCGACGAGCTTGGTGAAGCCCGGGTTCAGGCTCGGCTTCGCGGCCACGTCCGCGGGGACGGGCAGCAGCGGGGCGTAGCGCCAAATGTTGTTCGGACCGGCCTCGATCGCGGCGCGCAGGGCCGCGACGTCCTCGGCGGAGCCGGTGGCGGGCAGCTCGTACGCGACTTCCAGCGGACCGAAGCACTCGACGCAGGCGAAGATGGGCCCGAGCTCGAAACGGGTACCGCACTCCCGACAGGACAGGCCCGAGGCGGGGCCGAGGTCGACGGCGGAAGCAGAAGCGGAGGTTCCGGAAACAGGGGTGGCAACGGTCTGTGCAGCCATGATGGCGAGGCCCTTTCTCCTCATCTTCCCCATGGCGCACTTCGCCATGAGACGGAATTGGCACCTTCCCTAGCCGGGGACCTCGCTGCTGCTGCACGCAGTGGCGGGAAACCGACTGGAGGGTTGCCGGGGCTTCAACGGGCCGTGTCCCTCTGCCCCTCTGGATGAGCGGTATGGCACCGGGCCGCGCGCTCCATGGCGCACCCGGGCATTTGTCCGCGGGACCCCCGGCATGCGGCGGTCCTTCGCGTTGTTCAAGACTGTAACCGAAGGCTCGGGTGGTTGAGACGGCTGTCCGAAGCGCGAGATGGATCACTTTTCGGCCGGAACGGCCGCGGAACAGGACGAGGGAAGCAGGAGTGCCGAACGTGCTGGAAGAGGTGGAGCGCTGGCTTGCGGACCGCTCCTGGTCCGTGGCCGACCGACCGCTCGACCAGCTGCTCGCCGCGAAACGGGCTGCGGGCACGACGGTCAGCGTCGTGCTGCCCGCGCTCGACGAGGAGGCGACCGTCGGCGACATCGTCGAGGTGATCCGGCGCGATCTGATCGACGGCCGCGCCGTCCCGCTCGTGGACGAGCTGGTCGTGGTCGACTCCGGCTCCGCCGACCTGACCGCCGAGGTCGCCGCGAAGGCCGGCGCCCGCGTGGTCCACCGCGACGAGATCCTGCCGCGGATCCCGGCCCTGCCCGGCAAGGGCGAGGTGCTGTGGCGCTCGCTGCTGGCCACCACCGGCGACATCGTCTGCTTCGTCGACGCCGACCTGCGGGACTTCTCCTCCGCCTTCGTCACCGGGATCGTCGGCCCGCTGCTGACCGAGCCGGACGTGCAGTTCGTCAAGGCCATGTACGACCGCCCGCTCGGGGACGCCCCCGGCCAGGGCGGCCGCGTCACCGAGCTCGTCGCCCGCCCGCTGCTCAACCTGCACTGGCCGCAGCTGGCCGGATTCGTACAGCCGCTGGGCGGGGAGTACGCGGTGCGCCGCTCCCTGCTGGAACGTCTGCCCTTCCCCGTCGGCTACGGCGTCGAGCTGGGCCTGCTGGTCGACGCGCTGCACACCGTCGGGCTGGACGCCCTCGCGCAGGTGGACGTCGGCGTACGGCTCCACCGCCACCAGGACGGGCAGGCACTGGGCCGGATGGCCGCCGCGATCTACCGCACCGCGCAGCTGCGGCTCTCGCGCGGGCACCTCGTGCGGCCGGTGCTGACGCAGTTCGAGCGTGGGCCGGACGGGTTCGTACCGCGGACGCACGCCGTGGACACCGAGGAGCGGCCGCCGATGCTGGAGGTCAAGGAGTATGCGGGGCGGCGGGTGGCGTAACGCGGTCTTGCGGGCCGCCGACGGGCCCGTACGGGTCGCGTAAGGGGAGGGAACGGACGTTTGAGCGGGCGCGGGCCGGGCTAGGTTCGCCGCATGGCTTCCGAGGCTTCCCAGACTTCCCACGCCCTCCACTCGTCCCAGGTACTCGTCGCCGCCAACCGCGGGCCGCTCTCCTACGCCCACGGCGCCGACGGCACCCTCACCGCCCGGCGCGGCGGCGGCGGCCTGGTCTCCGGCCTGTCGGCCGCGCTGGACGGGCAGCCGGACGCGCTCTGGATCTGCGCCGCGCTGTCGGAAGGGGACCGCGAGGCGGTGCGGCGGGGCGTCGCCGAGCCGGGCGTGCGGATGCTGGACATCGACCCGGCGGTGTACGACGCCGCGTACAACGGCATCGCGAACTCGGTGCTGTGGTTCACCCACCACCACCTGTACGACATCCCGCGCACCCCCGTCTTCGACGCGGAGTTCCGGCGCCAGTGGGAGGCGTACACCGCCTACAACCGGGCCTTCGCCGAGGCGCTCGCCGAGGAGGCCGCCGAGGGGGCGTGCGTCCTGGTGCAGGACTACCACCTCGCGCTGGTCCCCGGGCAGCTGCGCGAGCTGCGGCCGGACCTGCGGATCGCGCACTTCACGCACACCCCGTGGGCGTCGCGGGACTTCCTGGACGTGCTGCCCGGCGACATCCGCGGCGAGCTGCTGTGGGGGATGCTCGGGGCGGACCTGGTGGGCTTCCACACCCGGGCGTGGGCGGACGCGTTCATGGCGGGCGCGCACCTCGACGACGAGCGGGGGACCGCGGAGCCGCGGATGCCGACGGGGACGGGCGGCGAGCGGTACGTGGCCAAGGCGCCGCGGGGGCCGGGGGCCGTGCGGCACCTGCGCACCGACGTGGCCGTGTACCCGCTGGGCGTCGACGGCGACGAACTGCGCCGGCTCGCGCACCGGCCCGAGGTCGACGACCGGCTGGCCGCGCTGCGGGCGGAGGTCGGCGACCGCAGGACCATCGTCCGGGTGGACCGGACCGAGCTGTCGAAGAACATCGTGCGGGGGCTGCTGGCCTACCGGGAGCTGCTGACGGTGCGGCCGCAGTGGCGGGGGCGGGTGGTGCACCTCGCCTCCGCGTATCCGTCCCGGCAGGACCTGGAGGTGTACCGGTCGTACACGGCGGCGGTACGGGAGCTGGCCGGGCGGATCAACGAGGAGTTCGGGACGGAGGACTGGCAGCCGGTGCTGCTGTCCGTGCAGGACGACTTCGCGCGGTCGCTGGCCGCGTACCGGATGGCGGACGTGGCGCTGGTCAATCCCGTCCGGGACGGGATGAACCTGGTGGCGAAGGAGATCCCGGTGCTGTCGGAGGCCGGCTGCGCGCTTGTCCTCTCCACGGGTGCGGGGGCGTACGGGGAGCTCCGGGAGGACGCCCTGACGGTGAACCCGTTCGACGTCACGGAGACTGCCGAGGCCTTGCACGCGGCCCTGTCGATGCCCGCCGCTGAACGCCTGGACCGCACGAAGCGCCTGGCCACGGCCGCCACGGCCCTGCCGCCGTCCCACTGGTTCGCGTCCCAGCTGACCGCCCTCCGCGCCCACTGACCGCCGCGCAGCGGCAGGAGACGGTCAGGACGGGAGGTGGGCGGCCAGTCGCGTCAGGTAGGCGGTGATGGCGGACGGACCCGGGAGGACCAGGTCGGCACGGGTGGCGAGGTCCTGGACCTCCTCCGAGCCGCTGCACAGCAGCAGGCCCGGCAGGCCCTCCGCCCGCCGTTTCTCCACGGCCGCGTACGCCGCGAGGTCGCCCAGGTCGTCCCCCGCGTAGACGACCGCCTCGGCGTCCACCTCCGCGAGGTATTCCGTCAGGGCCACGCCCTTGTCCATGCCGGGAGGCCTCAGCTCCAGCACGGCCCGCCCCGGCTCCACGATCAGCCCGTGCCGGGCGGCCAGCTCGGCCAGCGGCTCCCGCAGCGTGGCGAACGCGGCGGCCGGGTCGGCGGCCCGCCGGGTGTGGACGGCCAGGGCCCGGCCCTTCTCCTCGATCCAGGTGCCCCGCCAGGCCCCGATGGAGTCCAGGAACCCCGGCAGCTCGGCCCGCACCGCCGCCACCCCCGGGTGCTCGGCGGGCGCGTGCACGATCCCGGTGACGGCGTCCCACCGCTCGGCCCCGTAGTGGCCGAGGACGACCAGGTGCTCCAGCCCCGCCACCCCGGCGAAGCCCCCGAGCCGTACGGCGACACCGGCCGGCCGGCCGGTGATCACGGCGACGGAGCCGACGCGCGGGGCCAGCGCGGCGAGCGCCGGGACGGCGGCCGGATGGGCGCGGGCCTGGTCGGGGTCGGGCACGATCTCGGCGAGGGTGCCGTCGAAGTCGAGGGCGACGACGGCGCGCCGCGGTGCGCGGAGCAGGGCTGCGAGTCCCTCGCGGCCGGCAGCGGTGACGGGCATCGGCAGGTCGTGCGGCTGGCTCCCCATACCGATGACCCTAACGGCCCAGCGGTGCGACGGCTACGGCGCGCGGCCGGCCTCCCGCGCCGGCAGGTCAGCGTCGGGCACGCTAGCGCCGGGCCCGCTGCGCCTCGCGCAGCCGGCGCAGCCGGTTGACGGTCCCGGGGGCGTGGGCGAGGGCCCGCGGGTCGTCCATGAGGGCGTTGAGCAGCTGGTAGTAGCGGACCGGGGTCATCCCCAGCCCCTCGCGTATCGCGCGCTCCTTGGCGCCGGGGCCGGGCCAGGTGCGCCCCTCGTAGGCGAGCACGGCGGCCTCGGCGGCCGTCAGCCGCCCGCCCTGCTGCTCACCGTCCTGCCCGGCGTCCGTCATACGGCCAGATTAACGCCGCTCACCGACACCCCTGGCGAGGCCCGTCGCGTCAGCGTCCGTCCGCCGTGCGGGCCGCCGTGGCGATGCCCTCCAGGACCTTCGCGGGCTGTCCGCCGGGCTGTACGGCCTTGCCGATGTTCTGCTTGACGTCCTCGCTCACGCCGGCCCAGGACTTCTTGCCGACGGGGTAGAGCCGGGCGTTGGGCAGGGCCTGGAGGAAGGTCTTCAGCTGGGCCGCCGAGCCGCCGCCGGCGGACTCCATCGCCCGGTAGCCGCTGGTGGTGACCGGCAGCAGGTCGTACTTGCCGGTGAAGGCGGTCACGTTCTTCGTCTCGTAGAGGTAGTCGAGGAACTTGCCGGACTGCACGCGGTGGCCGTTCTTGAACGCCATGATCCAGTCGGCGACGCCCATCGTGGAGTGGTCGGTGCCGTCGACGGTGGGCAGGGGCACCATGCCGAACTTCACGCCCTTCTCGGCGGCCTGCTTGATCAGGGTGGGGTGCCCGTTGAGCATGCCGACCTCGCCGCGCGTGAAGGCGTCGAAGGCGGCCTGCCGGTCGGTCTTGGCCGGCTCGTTCGGTCCGGTCAGCCCCTGGCCGACCAGCTTGTCGCGCAGGAACTCGAAGGTCTTGACGTTCTCGGCGGAGTCGATCGCGTAACCCTCCTCGTTGTCGGTGTAGCCACCGCCGCCCGCGAGCATCCACATCATCGTCTCGGCCTGGGCCTCCTCGCGGCCGAGCGGCAGCGCGAAGGGGGTCGCCACGCCGGCGGCCTTGAGCTTCTTGGCGGCGGCTTCGAGGTCGGCCCAGCTCTTGGGCTGCCAGCCGGCCTTGGAGTCCTTGGGGATGACCCCGGCGTCGCCGAGCAGCTTCTCGTTGTAGAAGAGCAGGCGGGTGCTGGCCACGAAGGGCATGCCGTACTGCACGCGGCGGATCCTGCCGGCCTCGGCGAGCGGTGCGAGGAAGTCGGCCTCGGTCTTGACGGAGAGGAGCTCCTCCGCGGTGTAGAGCTTGCCGGCGGCCGCGTAGTCGGCGTAGGCGCCGATCTGTGCGATGTCGGGGGCCTTGCCGGCCTTGACCATGGCGGCGACCTTGGCGTCGACCTCGGACCAGTTGTAGACGCTGACCTCGACCTTGGTGCCGGGGTGGGTCTTCTCGAAGCCGGCGGCGAGGTCCTTCCAGTAGCCGGTCGAGGAGTTCTGCGGATTGTCCCCGTAGTCGGCCGCCACGACCCGCAGGGTCACCTCGTTGTCCCCGGTGACACCCGCGCAGCCGGTCAGTGTCGCCGCGGTCGTGCAGAGTGCGGCGCCGACGGCGGCCAGGCTCAGGTAACGGCCCTTCACAGTTCTCGATCCACCCCAGGTTGTACGTACGATCCACGTAAGGTCTACACCACTTTGGCGGCTCTTCCACATCCGGATCCCTCTCGGCCCCCGAATTTGTATGGCGGTTCAACAATCCCCTCCAATGGACTAGACCTTTCCCCGGCGAACACGCGAGACTGTCACCTGTGAAACCCGTGAAACACGTCATCGCCCTCGATGTGGGCGGCACCGGGATCAAGGCCGCCCTCATCGCCGACGACGGCACCCTGCTCCACGAAGCGCGCCGCGCCACCGGCCGCGACCGGGGCCCCGACGCCGTCGTCGGGACGATCCTGGACTTCGCCGCCGAGCTGTACGCGCTGGGCCGCGAACGCTTCGGCGCGCCCGCCCGCGCGGCCGGCGTGGCCGTGCCCGGCATCGTCGACGCCGAGAGCGGCACCGCCGTCTACGCGGCGAACCTCGGCTGGCGCGACGTACCGCTGCGCGCGCTGGTCAGCAGCCGCCTCGGCTCCCTCCCCGTGGCCCTGGGCCACGACGTGCGCACGGGCGGACTCGCCGAAGGCCGCATCGGGGCCGGCCGCGGCGCCGACCGCTTCCTGTTCGTCCCCCTCGGCACCGGCATCGCCGGCGCCATCGGCATCGCCGGCCGCATCGAGGCCGGCGCCCACGGGTACGCCGGCGAGATCGGCCACATCGTGGTCCGCCCCGGCGGACCCGCCTGCGGCTGCGGCCAGCGCGGCTGCCTGGAGACCCTCGCCTCCGCCTCCGCCGTCAGCCGCGCCTGGGCGGCCGCCTCGGGCGACCCCGGCGCCGACGCCGCGGACTGCGCCAAGGCCGTCGCCTCGGGCGACGAGCGGGCCCGGCAGGTGTGGGACACCGCCGTCGGCGCGCTCGCGGACGGCCTGGTCACCGCGCTCACCCTGCTCGACCCCCGCACCCTGATCATCGGCGGCGGGCTCGCCGAGGCCGGGGAAACCCTCTTCACCCCGCTGCGGGCGGCCGTCGAGGAGCGCGTGACGTTCCAGCGGCTGCCCCACATCGTCCCGGCGGCCCTCGGGGACACCGCCGGATGCCTGGGCGCAGGGCTGCTCGCCTGGGACCTACTCGCCACGGAGGTACCTGCCTGATGTCCGGAAGCGCACACAGCACCGTCCTCTCCGGCGCCAGGGTCGTGCTGCCGACCGGCATCGTGGCGGGCGGCCGCGTCATCGTCGAGGGCGACCGCATCGCCGGCGCGGCCCGCGAGGACACGGCCGTGGTCGACCTGTCCGGGCACTGGCTGGTCCCCGGCTTCGTCGACATGCACAACCACGGCGGAGGCGGCGCCTCCTTCACCTCCGGCACCGCCGAGGAGGTCCTCAAGGGCGTGACGACCCACCGCGAGCACGGCACCACCACCCTGGTCGCCTCCACCGTCACCGGCGACCTCGACGAACTCGCCCGCCGCGCCGGCCTGCTCGCCGAGCTCACCCAGCAGGGCGAGATCGCCGGCATCCACTTCGAGGGCCCGTTCATCAACCCCTGCCGCAAGGGCGCGCACAAGGAGGAGCTGCTGCGCGACCCCGACCCGGCCGAGGTCCGCAAACTCGTCGACGCCGCGCACGGCGCCGCCCGCATGGTCACCCTCGCCACCGAGCTGCCGGGCGGCCTGGACTCCGTACGGCTGCTCGCCGAACACGGGGTGATCGCCGCGATCGGGCACACCGACTCCACGTACGACCAGACCCGCCAGGCCATCGACGCGGGCGCGACCGTGGCCACCCACCTGTACAACGCCATGCCGGGCATGGAACACCGCGCCCCGGGGCCGATCGCCGCGCTGCTGGAGGACGAGCGGGTCACCGTCGAACTGATCAACGACGGCACCCACCTGCACCCGGCCATGCTGGAGCTGGCCTTCCACCACGCCGGCGCCCACCGCGTCGCGCTCATCACCGACGCGATGGACGCCGCCGGCTTCGGCGACGGGACCTACCACCTCGGGCCGCTGGAGGTCGAGGTGAAGCAGGGCGTCGCCCGCCTCGTCGAGGGCGGCTCCATCGCCGGCTCCACGCTGACCCTGGACACCGCCTTCAAGCGGTCGGTGACCCTGGACCGGCTTCCCGTGGAGTCCGTGGTCCAGGCGATCTCCGCCAATCCGGCCAAACTGCTCGGCCTGTACGACGAGGTCGGCTCCCTGGAGCCCGGCAAGTACGCGGACCTGGTCGTGCTGGACGCCGAGTTCGGCCTCAAGGGCGTCATGCGGCGCGGCGAATGGATCGTCAGGCCGCAGGGCTGAGCAGCCGGCTCCGCATGGCCGAGAACCCGGCGGCCGCAAAGCCGAGCAGCCGCCTGCCGCGCGGCTGAGCAGACCTCAGGCCCCGGGCGCGGCCCGCCCGTACGGGCCCCGCGCGGCCGATCGGCCGTACCCGGCAGCACGTGCGGAGGCGGCCCGGCCCCCGGGGCTGGGCCGCTCCCGGTGGTCTTTGACATGATCCCGGCACACACCGAGACCGGGGCTTGCCATGATCCTGACCGTGACGCTCAACACCGCACTCGACGTCACCCACCGCGTACCGCGGCTGATTCCGCACACCTCGCACCGGGCCGCCGCCGTGACCGAGCGGCCCGGCGGCAAGGGGCTGAACGTCGCCCGCGTCCTGGCCGCGCTCGGCCACCGGGTCACCGCGACCGGCTTCGCGGGCGGCCGCACGGGCGCGGCCGTACGCGAACTGCTCGCCGACTCCCCCGGCGTGACCGACGCCCTGGTCCCCTGCGCGGGCTCCACGCGCCGCACCCTGGCCGTGGTCGACGAGGCCTCCGGCGACACCACCCAGTTCAACGAGCCGGGCCCGCTGATCGATTCCACGGAGTGGGCTCGGTTCCTCGACCGCTACCGGGAGCTCGTCGCCGGAGCCGACGCGGTGGCCCTGTGCGGCAGCCTGCCGCCGGGCGTGCCCGTCGGCGCGTACGCCGTCCTGGTCCGCACCGCCCGCGCGGCCGGCACACCCGTGCTCCTCGACACCAGCGGCGAGGCCCTGCGCCGCGGAATCGCCGCCCGCCCCGAGCTGGTCAAGCCGAACGCCGCCGAGCTCGCCGAGCTGACCGGCTCGCGCGAACCGCTCCAGGCCACCCGCGACGCCCGCCGCCGCGGCGCGCACGCCGTCGTCGCCTCCCTCGGGGCGCAGGGGATGCTCGCCGCCACCGCCGAGGGCGCCTGGCAGGCCGCCCCGCCCCAGGCCCTGGCGGGCAACCCCACCGGGGCCGGCGACTCCGCCGTCGCGGGCCTGCTGTCGGGCCTGGTCGAGGGGCTGGACTGGCCGGACCGCCTGGTCCGCGCGGTCGCCCTGTCCGCCGCCACGGTCTGCGCCCCGGCGGCGGGAGAGTTCGACCCCCGCACCTACGAACGGGTGCGGGGGTCGGTGAAGGTGACGCAGCCTTAGCGGACCTGCGAGGTCAGCCCCGCTCCAGCCACAGCTGGTCGAGGTTGACCTCGCACTGGTTGCCGGCCTCGCACGACATCTTCACCGTGTTCGTGCCCTGCTTGAGCTGCACGAGCGACCAGGTGTAGGTCCAGCCCTTGTCCCACTCGCCCGGCTTGGCCTGGCTGAAGTTCTTCATGTTGATGGCGCGTTCCTGCTTCTCGCCGTTGACGGTCAGCGTCATGCTGGCGTCCTTGCCCGGCACGCCGTAGACCACCTTCAGCTTGTACTGGCCCGCCTTGGCCACGTCCACGGTCCAAGTCGCCGCCGCACCGGGCGTGTTCAGCCCGCCCACGTACTGGCCGCCGGCGCTCTTCGCGCCCGGCACGGTGTTCTGCAGCATCGCACCGCCGGTCAGGGCCATGCCCGCGCCCGAGGCGTCCGCCTTCGGCAGCGGGACGTCCGCCGAGGCCGAGGGGCTCGGGGCGTCCGCCGAGGCGGAGTTCTGCGGCTGCGCGGACTGGTTCTGCCCCTGCCCTCCCTTGTCGGCGTTCTTCTTGTCCCCGTCCTTGTCACCGAAGGCCAGGGCCGCGCCGATGCCGATGACGACCGCGCCGAGCACCGCGACCGCCGCGATCAGCATGCCGCGCCGGCTGGAGCCGGACCCGGAGCCGCCGCGGCCGCCGCTGCGGCCGCCCGCGCCGTTGCCGGGGGCCTGCATGGACGCGGTGGGGTGCGGCTGCTGCTGCGGAACGCCGTAGCCGCCCGCCTGGAGCGCCTCGGGGGCCTGGTACTGCGCCTGGTAGCCCGGCTGCGCCTGCGGGGGAACGGCGCCGCGCTGGCCGCCGTACGTCCGCTCGCCGACCGTGCGCACCTGGTTGTACGAGGTGCGGGGGACACCGCGCTGCGCACCGGGCTGCCCGCCGACCGTCGGGCCTGGGTAGGCGTAACCACCGCCCGGCGGGGGCGGGGTGGCTCCGGCAGCCTGGCCGTCCGCGTAGAGGTAGCCGAACGGGTCGTCCTCCTCGGGCTTGTTCGCCCCACCGTTCGGGCCGTTGTTCGCGGGCGTCGTCATCGCAGGTCACTCCTTTCGACCCCCGGGAGCCTACCCCGAACACGTGCACCCACGAGCGGCCGACGGCCTCAGCCCGCCCGGCGGTGCGCCTTGGAACGGGACCTTTTCTCCATGTACATCCGCTGGTCGGCCGAGCGCAGCACCTCTTCCGCCGACATCCCGCAGCTGGCCCAGCCGATGCCGAAGCTGGCGCCGACCCGCACGGCGCGGCCGTCGACCCGGATCGGCGGGACGATCGCGTTGCGCAGCCGTACGGCGAGGTCGGCGGCGTCGGCGGCGCCCAGGCCGTCGGCGAGGACGACGAATTCGTCACCCCCGAGCCGGGCCACCGTGTCGCCGTCGCGGACCCCCGTCGTCAGGCGGCGGGCCACCTCGATGAGGACCGCGTCGCCGGTGTGGTGCCCGAACCGGTCGTTGATCGACTTGAAGCCGTCGAGGTCGCAGAAGAGCACCGCGAGCCCCTTCGTCCCGTCGTCCAGCTCGGAGGCGGGCGCCACCGTGTGCACGTGGTGGTCGTACGGGCCCGCGCCCGCGCCGCCGGACAGCTCGAAGGGCTCGGGGAAGCCGTCGGGCCGGAAACCGTGCTCCGCGCCCCCTGCGCCCGCCCCGCCCCCGCCCGCGCCCACGGCCCCGCCCTGCCCCTCGTACGCCGCGTCCAGGGCCTCCACGGCCCCGGCCCGGACCGCCTGCGGCAGCCGGCACAGCCGCGCCGAGAGCCGGGCGCGCAGCTCGGCGCTGTTGGGCAGGCCGGTCAGCGAGTCGTGGCTGGCCCGGTGGGCGAGCTGGAGCTCGTGCCGCTTGCGCTCCTCGATGTCCTCGACGTGGGTGAGCAGGAACCGCGGCCCGTCGGCGGCGTCCGCGACGACGGAGTTGCGCAGCGAGACCCAGAGGTAGGTCCCGTCGCGGCGGCCGAGGCGCAGCTCGGCGCGCCCGCCCTCGGCGGAGGTCCGCAGCAGGGTGCCGATGTCCTCGGGGTGGACCAGGTCGGAGAAGGAGTACCGGCGCAGGACCGACGCCGGGCGGCCGAGCAGCCGGCACAGGGCGTCGTTGGTGCGCAGCAGCCGGCCGTGCTGGTCCCCGCCCATCTCGGCGATGGCCATGCCGCTGGGCGCGTACTCGAAGGCCTGCCGGAAGGACTCCTCGCTGGCGCGCAGCGCCTGCTGCTCGCGCTCCAGGCGGACCAGGGCCCGCTGCATGTTCGCGCGGAGCCGGGCATTGCTGATCGCAATGGCCGCCTGGAAGGCGTACATCTGCAGCGCCTCGCGCCCCCACGCGCCGGGGTGGCGCCCGTTGCGCGGCCTGTCCACCGAAATGACACCCAGGAGTTCCCCGCCGGACGCGTACATGGGGGCGTACAACCGGTCCTCGGGGTGCCACTCGTCCTCGAACCGCGGATCGGGGCCGTCGGTGTGCCACTGGGGCACGTCGTCCTCCAGCAGGACCCAGCCCTCGGTGTGCGGGATGAAGCGCAGGCCGTCCCAGTCCTCGCCCATGGCCAGGCGCCGCTCCCAGGAGGCGCGGGAGCCGACGCGGCCGGTGATGAGGGCTTCCGCGGCGGGGTCACCTGCGAAGGCGGCGACGACGAGATCGCCGTCAGGGCGTACGAGGTTGACGCAGGCGAGTTCGTAGCCGAGGCCCGTGACGATGCCGTCCACGACGGTCTGCAGAGTGTCCGCCAGGCTCCTGGCCGTGTTGAGCTCGGCCACCACCCGGTGCAGCTGCCGCAGGGTCGCAAGACGGACGTACGGCTCCGACTCGGTCTCCATTGCTCGCTCTCCCCGAGACCTCGACAGCAACTCCAGGTTTGTCATCGGCGTTTCGTTGCGGTGTCTCGTCCACTGAATCACAGTGAGCTGTGCGGCAGGTACACAGGGTCAACAAATCTTGCCCTCTGTGACTCAAGTCACATGAGATGAATAAAGGTGTGCGGAAAAGGGGCACGGCGTCCGGGAACGCTCCCCGCCTTCCCGGCAGCAAACGATACGCCCGCGGGCCTAGGCCAAGGGTCCGGGACGCGGCTCGGACCCGGGCCCGATGTGCACCGCGGAAGGGCGAGACTAGCGTTCCCGGCGTGCCGAAGACGATTCCCGTACCCCTGCCGACCGCCCCCACCGTCCATCCTGAGGGGGTGAGCCACGACGAGTTCCGCGCCGCGATGTCCCGCCTGGCCGCGGGCGTGTGCCTGATCACCGCGCACGAACCCCCTCTGACCCCGGACGGCCCGCACGGCGAGGACGTCGGGATGACCGCCACCGCCTTCATGTCCGTCTCCCTCGACCCGCCGCTGGTCCTCGTCAGCCTGCGCGAGGGCTCCCGGATGGACGACCTGCTCGCCGAGCAGCCCCTGTGGGCGGTCTCGGTCCTCGCCGACCACCAGCTCCAGATCGCGGGCCGCTTCTCGATGAAGGGCCGCATCAGCGACCGGCTGCTCTTCGCCGACCTGCCGTACGTGCGCGGCGAGGCCTCCGGGGCCCCGCTGCTGACCGGCGCCCTGGCCACCCTGGAATGCCGCACCGAGAGCCGCGTCCCGGCCGGCGACCACACCCTGGTCATCGGCCGCGTCCTCGCCTCGGCCGTGCCCACCGCCGACGCCGCCCCGCTCGCCTACTTCCGCGGCCGCTACCGCCACCTGGCGCCGTAGCGGGGCGCGGGGCGTCGGGCACGGGGCGCGGTGCGTCGGGCGCGGGCCTACCAGTCGCGGCCCGAGCGGCCGCGCTTGGTCTCGCCGCGGGCCTTCTTCTCCCGCAGCCGCCGCTCGTTGATCCCCCGCGGGATCTTCGTCGCGCGTCGCGCCCGCGGCGGCGGGGCCGTCGCCTCCGCCAGCAGCGCCGCCATCCTGACCAGCGCCATCTCCCGGTTGCGCAGCTGCGAGCGGTGCTCGGAGGCCCGTACGGTCAGCACCCCGTCCACCAGACGCGCAGCGAGCCGCTCCAGCGCCCGCTCCTTCCACTGCGGCGGCAGCGCCTTCGTGGCGGCCAGGTCGAACAGCAGCTCCACCCGGGAGTCCGAGGTGTTCACGTGCTGCCCGCCCGGCCCGGAGGAACGCGAGAACCGCCAGGAGAGCTCCGCCTCGGGGAGCTCCACCGCACCGCGGATGACATGGGGACCGGACATGCCCCCCATGATCCCGCCCCCGCCCCGCGGCGTCACCCGCATTTCCCGCCGCCGCGCTGGAACCCGCCGACCCTCTCCCCGCGTTATGAAGGTCAGCGGTACCGTGGCCGCATCTCGCGGTCAGGCCACACGAAGGGACACCAGTTCACCATGGCAGTAAGCCTCTCCAAGGGCGGCAACGTCTCGCTCACGAAGGAGGCCCCCGGCCTCAGCGCCGTCACGGTCGGCCTCGGCTGGGACGTGCGCACGACGACCGGTGTCGACTTCGACCTGGACGCCTCGGCCATCGCCGTCAACACGATGGGCAAGGTCGTCTCCGACGGCCACTTCGTCTTCTTCAACAACAAGTCCACCCCGGACCAGAGCATCGTCCACACCGGTGACAACCGCACCGGCGAGGGCTCCGGCGACGACGAGTCCATCAAGGTCAACCTGGCCGCCCTCACCCCCGACGTCGACAAGATCGTCTTCCCGGTCTCCATCTACGACGCCGAATCCCGCAGCCAGAACTTCGGCCAGGTCCGCAACGCGTACATCCGCGTCGTGAACCAGGCCAACGGCGCCGAGATCGCCCGCTACGACCTCTCCGAGGACGCCGCCACCGAGACCGCCATGGTCTTCGGCGAGCTCTACCGCAACGGCGCGGAGTGGAAGTTCCGCGCCGTCGGCCAGGGCTACGCCTCCGGCCTGGTCGGCATCGCCCAGGACTTCGGCGTCAACGTCTGAGTCCGGCCACTGCCGCCACCCTGACCGGCGCCCGCGCCGACGGCGCGCCCGCCAGCAACGCAAGCCCCCTCCCGTCCGGGGAGGGGGCTTCGCCGTGCCCCGCACGCAGGGCACGGCAGCTAACGTGCGGGAATGATCCTCGAGCCCCTCACCGGCGACGACGACGGCACCCTGCCTGGCCCCCTCCTCACCGAGATCGCCGCCCTCTACGCCACCAACCACGCCTTCTTCGAGCTCAGCGGCGACTTCCCCGACCCGCACCGCATCACCGTCGAACAGGTGGCCGCCGCCCTCACCGACGAACTCGCCCACGACGGCGCCGAGGTACTCCTCGCCCGCTCCGCCGGCCGCCTCGTCGGCCTGGCCGCCACCCTCGCCCACCACCCCGACCCCGCCTCCGGCGACCCGGACCCGTGGATCGGCCTGCTCCTCGTCGACGCCACCGCCCACCGCGCAGGGCACGGCACCCGCATCGCCGCCACCGTCGAGGACCGCTTCCGCACCGCCGGCCGCACCGCACTGCGCCTGGCCGTACTCGACAACAACCCGGGCGCCAGGGACTTCTGGGCCTCCCGCGGCTACACGTTCCTGCGCCACGCCAAAGACCTCGAACACGGCCGCGACTGCACCGTCATGCGCAAGGAACTCCTCGGACCCGAGTAAACCCGGGCGGGGAGCCGGAGCGGGGGCCGGGCAGCCGGAGCCCGGCGGGACCCCAGGGGGACGGACGTCAGTGCGGCCGGTCCTTGCCGTACAGCCACACGTCCCACACCTTCTTCAGGTCCAGCCCCGTCTTCCGCTCGGCATAGGCCGTGAAGTCCTTCGTACTCGCGTTGCCGTGCCGGTGCTCGGCCACCCAGCCGCGCAGCAGCGCGAAGAACCGCTCGTCACCCGCCTCCTGCCGGATCCGGTGCAGCACCATCGCACCGCGGTAGTACACCGGGTCGTCGGAGATGTTCCGCGCCGACGGCGGCTCCGCCGGCGCAAACGCCGCCCAGTCCGTGCCCGCCGCCCTGTCGACCGAGGTGTCACCGGCCAGGAACGCCTCGAAGCGGCGCTGCGCGCTCACCCCGCCGTGCTCCTCGTCCCACAGCCACTCCGCGTACGTCGCGAAGCCCTCGTTGAGCCACATGTCCTTCCAGGACTCCGGCGAGACCGAGTCGCCGAACCACTGGTGGGCCAGCTCGTGCAGCAAGAGCCCCGGCTCCTTCGGCGCACCCGAGAACACCGGCCGGGTCTGCGTCTCCAACGCGTACGTCAGCGTCCCGTCCGGGACCACGATCGCGCCCGCCGTGGAGAACGGGTACGGGCCGAAGCGCGCACTGCCCCAGTCCACCATCTCCGGCAGCCGCGCCAGCGCCTGCCGGGCCTCCGCCGCCTCGCCCGGCGCCACCGCCGTGTGCAGCGGCACCCCCGCAGGGGTCCGCCCGTCCGACACCTCGAACCTGCCCACCGCCGCCGTCACCAGATAGCTCGCCACCGGCTCCGGACTGTGCCACACGAACTCCGTACGGCCGCCGCCCGCATCGGTGCGCGAACGCAGCTCGCCGTTGGAGACCGCCTCGAAGCCGCGCGGGACCGTGAGCTTGATGTCGTACGAGGCCTTGTCGCTGGGATGGTGGTTGCCCGGGAACCAGGCCATCGACCCCACCGGCTCGCCGAGCGCGACGACCCCGCCCGCGCCCCCGGCCTCGAAGGGGATCCAGCCCTCCTTCGAACCGTCCGGATCCGACAGCGTCCGGGGCCGGCCGCTGTAGTCCACCTCCGCACGGAAGACCTCCCCAGCCGTCAGGTCCTCCGCAGGACGCACCGTCAACTCGTTGCCCGTGCGGTTGAACCGGGCCTTCTCGCCCTGCACGCTGACCCCCTCGACCTTCAGACCGGCGAGATCGAGGTTGAACGAGCTCAGGCCCTGCTCCGCGCGCGCCGTGATCACGGCCGTGCCGTGCAGGACCCCGTCCGCCGGGTCGTAGTCCAGGTCCAGCGCGTAGTGGTCGACCTCGTAGCCGCCGTTGCCCGCCTTCGGGAAGTACGGATCCCGCAACCCCGAGGCACCCGGCCGCCCGTGCACGGGGCTGCCCGTACACCCCGCGACCAGGGCGAGCAGGGCCGCGGCGGCGGGCACGGCGAGGCGGCGGCGGGTGAGCCGGGCGGGACGGGCAGACGCGCGGATATGCACGGAGCCGATCCTAGGGGGCGCCTTGTCGTACTACGGTCCGGTTCGGCCTCGCGGGGGCGAGGCCGAACCGGACCGAGGGGAGCCCAGAAGGCGGAGGCCGGGGGAGGTGGCGGGAGGGGACTACTTCTCCAGGGCCTCGACGCCCGCCTTCGCGTACTTCTCGTCCAGGTCCCCGCTCGGCGCGCCCGCCACACCGATGCCCGCCACCGGCGCACCGCCCGCCTGCACCGGCGTGCCACCGCCCAGGAACAGCGTCCCGGGAATGTCCTTCAGGTTCGGGGCCTGGGCCAGCCGCCCCACCAGCACCGACGTCGGAGCGTTCCACGACACCGCCGTGAAGGCCTTGCGCTGCGCCGACTCGTACGACTGCGGGCCCGCACCGTCACCGCGCAGCGTGACGATGGTGTTGCCGTTGCGGTCCACGACCGCGACCGTCACCTTCTGGTTCTCCTTGCGGGCCGCCTCCAGCGCCGCCTGCGCCGCACGAGACGCCGCGTCCACGGTCAGGTGCGTCGTGGTGGTGAAGTTCTTGTCGCTCACCTCGCCGTCCTTCTTCGCCACGGCGGCCGCCGGAGCCGACTCGGGCTGCGCGGCACTGGCGCTGACCGCGCCGAAGGTCCCGGCGCCGAGCGCGACGGCGAGGGCGGTACCGGTCAGAACGCGGGTGCGGGTCTTCATCTCTGCTGCTCCTGCTGGGTTGCCGGGTGCGGGGACATCGGGTCCTTGTGCTGCATCCAGCCTCGCCCCGAAACCCCCGCCCGCCCGTCCCCGTACCGGCTCGCACCCGCTGCCCCACCGGTCGACCCCCGTATCGTCCGATCGGCTGATGCGCACCCGCCCGCCGCCCCGCTTGGCTGGACGGCGCCATCGCCCGCCGCCGGGCACGATGGAGCAAGAGACCGACCCGGGAGCCCGCCGTGACCCACGTGACCCGAGCGCCGTCGCGGAAGGCCGACACCCGCATGCTGGCCACCGTCATGCACACGGCGTTCTTCCTGCTGCTCGGCGCATCCGTCGCCCGCTTCCTGCTGCGCCACCCCGGCTCCCCGAACACCCCGTGGATCATCGCCCTCAGCGCCGCGCTCGCCCTGCTGTACGTCCTCGGCCCCGCCCTCGGCCCCGCCCTGGGAGCCACACCCACCCTCCGCCGGCTGACCTGGCTCGGACTGGTCGTCACCGCCTGGGTCGTCCTCGTCGTCCTCGCCCCCAGCTTCGCCTGGTGCGCCGTCCCCCTCTTCTACACCGCCCTGCGCACCCTCCCACCCCGCGCCGCCATCGTCCTGGTCGCCCTCCTCACCGTCTTCGTCGTCGCCGCCCAGCTGAAGCTGTCCCACGGCTTCGACCCCAACCTCCTCCTCGCCCCACCCGCCATCGCCGCACTGGCCACCGCCGTCTTCGTCCACATGGAACGCCAGGCCCAAGCCCAGCGCGCCCTCATCGACGACCTCATCCGCACCCGTCGCGAACTCGCCGCCACCGAGCGCCGCGAAGGCACCCTCGCCGAACGCCAGCGGCTCTCCATGGAAATCCACGACACCCTCGCCCAGCACCTCTCCAGCCAGCAGATGCTGCTCCAGGCCGCCGACCGCGTCTGGGACGGCGACCCCGCCACCGCCCGCGCCCACGTCCGCACCGCCACCGGCATCGCCGCCCGCGGCCTCGCCGAAGCCCGCCGACTCGTCCACGACCTCGCCCCGCCCGAGCTCGCCGGCGGCGCAGGCCTCGCCGACGCCCTGCGCGCCCTCGACGCCGGCCCCGACATCGACGTCCGCTTCCACCTCGAAGGCACCCCCGCACCCCTGCCCGACCGCGTCCAGTCCGCCCTCCTGCGCGTCGCCCAGGGCGCCCTCGCCAACGTCCGCGAACACGCCCACGCCCGGAACGCAGCCCTCACCCTCAGCTTCCTCGGCGACCAGGTCGTCCTCGACATCGCCGACGACGGCCACGGCTTCACCGAACCCCGCACCCCAGGCAGCGACGACCGCGGACACGGACTCCCCGCCATGCGGGCCCGCGTCGGCCAGCTCGGCGGCACCCTCACCATCGAATCCACCGCCGGCGAAGGCACCGTCCTGTCCGCAGCCATCCCCCTGGAGCACCACCCGTGACGACCCTCCTGCTCTGCGACGACCACGCCGTCGTCCGCGCCGGCCTGCTGGCCCTCCTCGGCAGCGCCCCGGACATCGAAGTCCTCGGCGAGGCCGGCAGCGGCGAGGAAGCCGTCGCCCTCGCCGCCCGGCTCCAGCCCGACGTCGTCCTCATGGACCTCCAGCTCGGCGAAGGCATCGACGGCGTCGAAGCCACCCGCCGCATCACCACCGCCGAAAACCCGCCCCACGTCCTCGTCCTCACCACCTACGACACCGACGCCGACATCACCCGCGCCATCGGAGCCGGCGCCACCGGCTACCTCCTCAAAGCCGAACGGCCCGAGGAACTCTTCGCCGCCATCCACGCCGCCGCAGCCGGCCGCACCACCCTCTCGGCACCCGTCGCCAGCCGGGTCATGGCCGCCATGCGCGGCACCCGCCCCACCCTCACCGACCGAGAACTCGACATCCTGGGCCAGCTCGCCCGCGGCCTCGGCAACCGCGACATCGCCCGCGCCCTGTTCATCAGCGAAGCCACCGTCAAAACCCACCTGGGCCGCATCTACGACAAACTCGGCGTCGACACGCGGGCGGGCGCGGTGGCGGTGGCAAAGGAACAACGACTCCTGCCGTAACGGGGGGCCGGGGCGCACACTCCCCCACCCCCGCCAGCAGACCCGGCCCCGGGCCGGCCCGACATCCCAGGCCTAGGCCCCCTGCAGCCGGCCGCACCGTCCGCAGGGGCCGACCGGCGCCCGGACCGGGACCGCCGCCCGGACCGGGACCGCCCCCCGCCCACTCCCGCACCCACCCGTGACACCATCGGATACGTGCTCGACATCGGCTACTCCCTCTCCCGGCGCTTCCCGGACCCCCCGCAGACCGACTACCGCTCCGCGGACGTCCACTCCCTGCGCCACGACCTCTTCTGCGGGGACGTCTACCTCGCCGACACCGTCTCCGACCGGGAATTCTCCACAGCCTGGGGATGGGTGCCCGTACTGGACTTCGCCTGGGCCCTGTGCGACATCGTCGAGCGCCTCGACGAGGACCCGCGCGGCAGCCGCTCCGCCGACCGGCGCTTCGCGGAGCTCGACTTCACCGAGTCGACGGACCGCATGCTCTTCGAGCGGCGCTTCGGGTGGGTCGACATCGAGGCGGACTGGATGCCGCCCGAGGAAGAACCGCTGACCTTCAGCCACAAGCTGCTGCGCCGCGAGGCCCGCGACTTCCTGCACGACCTGATCGCCGACCTGATCGACATGCACGAGTCCCTGGCCGACAACCCCATCATCTGGACCCTCCAGTCCCGCTTCCCCCGCGTCCCGGCCTGACCGAACCCGCACCGGGGCCCCCGGCCGGGCCTGGACCCGGCCCGAGCGCGCGGGGGGCGCCGGCGCGGCGCTGGCCGAGTACGGCACGGCCCGAGTGTGGCGCGGGCGCGACCCGAGCACGGCCCGAGTCCGCGGGGCGGGCGCAGACACGGTCACGGGTACCTGGGCCGGTGCGGGGACGGGGTGCAGCCGCGGGTACGCGTCCGGCGCGGGTACGCGTCCGGCGCGGGTACGCGTCCGGCGCGGGTACGCGTCCGGCGCGGGTACGCGTCCGGCGCGGGTACGCGTCCGGCGCGGGTAAACCGCTGCGCGGAGCCGCTTCCCCACCCCGCCCCTTCCCGCTGTGCCCGATAGCGGCTTCGCCGCGTGCGGGGCCTGCGGCCCCGGCCCCGCCTGGGGCCCGGGCTCCGCCCGGCCCCCGTTCCGTGCGCTCCGCGCCGGGTGCGCTCAACCGCCGCGCGGGCTGGATCTCCCGCTCCGTGCCGGTGCGCTCAACCGCCGCGCGGGCAGGGTGCCCCGCCCAGCGGCCCAGCCGCCACCAACGGCCAATCTCCAGCCGACCTGCACACCCACCCCGAGGACACGCCCAATCCCCCCACCGCGCCGCCTGAGACGAGCGTCCAGCAAATCCACCCCCGTCGGCGATTGAGGCGCGGGGTCCGGGGCGGAGCCCCAGCAAGCCCGGGTGCAGCCCCGCCCCACAGCTGGGGCCACGGGCCAGCGCATCCAGCCGTGGCCGACGCTCGAAACGGGCCCGGCAAACTCAGCCTCGCCGGCGATTGAGGCGCGAGGTCTGGGGCGGAGCCCCAGCAGCCCGGGCGCAGCCCCGCCCCACAGCCGGGCCAGGAGGCCAGCGCATCCACCCCCGGCCGACGCCCGAGACGGGGCCCGGCAAACTCAGCCCCGCCGGCGATTGAGGCGCGGGGTCCGGGGCGGAGCCCCGATCTTTGAGCCCCGCCGGCGGTTGAGGCGAGCGGGGGCCGGGGCGGAGTCACGGGATACGGAGAAAGGGTGGGGCGGGGACGGGCTCCGCGCAGCGGCCGGCACCGCCATCCGCACCGGCCGGGCTACGGGACGACCCGGAGGCCCAGCTGGGCCGCCAGGGCCGGGGCCAAGTCCAGGAGTTGGGCCGGGGTGATCACCGCCCCGGCTAACGACTCGACACCCCGCACAACCTCCAGCTCCACCGCCCCCCGCACATCCACATCCACCATCCGCGCCCCCGCCACGTCCGCCCCCCGCACCACACACCCCCGAAACTCGACCCGCTCCAGCACCGCCCCCGCAAAATCCGGCTCCACGAGCACACACCCCTCGAACACCACATCCCGCAACCGCGCCTGCCGCAGGTTCAAGCAGTCGATCTTCCCGCCCCGGAACACCACCCGCTCCAACACCGCCCCGTACAGCTGCACCCCACCCAACCGCGCATCCACCAGCTCCACGTCCCGCAACGAGGCCCCGGACAGGTCCGTCCCCACACCCCGGACCCCCTCCCACACCGAGTCCAGCACCCGCGCCTTCGCCAACCCCGTCCCGTCCAGCACGCACCCCCGCAGCGCGCAATCCATGAACCGCGCCCCGACCCCCTCTTGCCCGCTCAGGTCCGCCCCCGCGAACTCCACCGCGTCGTAATCCCCCTCCGGCTCCAGAACGCCACCGGCCGGCCACCCGCCCAGCTCCGGCAGCCGCACCTCCGGTCGCCGCGCCTTCTTCACCGTCTGCTGCTGCCCGCGTCGCGTCGCCATCCCCCCATCGTGCCCGCCACCACCGACAACGCCCCCCACACACAGCCGCATCAGCCGCATCAGCCGCACCTTGACCTCGACTCCACTTGAGGTCGGAGGGTGGCCTCCATGAACACCACCACCACCGCCACCACCATGCGCGCCGTCCGCCTCCACGCCTTCGGCCCCGCCGACAACCTCACCCCCGAACACACCGAAGCCCCCACCCCCGCCCCCGGCCAAGTCCGCATCGCCGTCGCCGCCGCCGGCGTCCACCTCCTCGACACCACCCTCCGCCAAGGCATCCAGGGCCCCGCCCCCACCCTCCCCGAACTCCCCACGATCCCCGGCCGCGAAGTCGCCGGCACCGTCGACGTCCTCGGCCCCGGCACCGACCCCGCCTGGCTCGGCCGCCCCGTCGTCGCCCACCTCGGCTTCGCCCCCGGCGGTTACGCCGAATACGCCGTCACCGACGCCGCACGCCTCCACCACATCCCGCCCGGCCTCGACGCCGCCCAGGCCGTCGCCATGATCGGCACCGGCCGCACCACCATGGGCATCCTGCAGTTCGCCGACCTCGGCCCCGACTCCATCGCCCTCGTCCCCGCCGCCGCCGGCGGCATCGGCACCCTCCTCGTCCAGTACGCCCGCCACGCCGGCGCCACCGTCATCGCCCTCGCCGGCGGCCCCGCCAAAACCGCCACCGCCACCGCCAACGGCGCCCACCTCGCCCTCGACTACACCCGCCCCGACTGGCCCACCGCCGCACGCGCCCACCTCGACGCCCTCGGCCGACCCGGCGCCACCGTCCTGTTCGACTCCGTCGGCGGCACCACCGCCCGCGCCGCCCTCGGCCTCCTCGCCCCCGACGCCCGCCACCTCGTCTTCGGCTGGTCCTCCGGCGCCCCCGCCCCCCTCACCGACACCGACCGCGCCGACCTCGAGACCCGCCGCATCACCACCCACAACGTCCTCGGACCCGCCATGCTCCAAAAAGCCGGCACCGACAACCCCCTCCGACTCCTCGAAACCCGCGCCCTCGCCGAAGCCGCCGCCGGCCGCCTCCGCCCGGCCCTCCAGCGCTACCCCCTCGACCGGGCCGCCACCGCCCACCACGACCTCGAAACCCGCGCCACCACCGGCAAAGTCATCCTCGAACCCTGAAGCCGCCCCTCAGCCGGAACCCAACCGCCGCAACGCCCCCTCCGCCAGCCGGTACACCGTCCACTCGTCCTGCGGCCGCGCCCCCAAGGCCTCGTAGAAAGCGATCGTCGGCTCGTTCCACTTCAACACCGACCACTCCAGCCGCTCATACCCCCGCTCCACACACAACCGCGCCAACTCCCCCAGCAACGCCTTCCCGTACCCGCCCCCACGCGCCCCCGGACGCACGTACAGATCCTCCAGATAGATCCCGTGCACCCCCCGCCACGTCGAGAAGTTCAAGAACCACAACGAGAACCCGACCGGCTCCCCCTCCCCCGACACCGCCACATGCGCAAACGCCGCCGGCCGCTCCCCGAACAACGCCTGCCGCAACTGCTCCTCCGTCGCCCGCGCCTCGTGCGGCACCCTCTCGTACTCCGCGAGCTCGCGGATCATGGCATGGATGACGGGAACGTCTTCGACCTCAGCACAACGGATCATCCCCGCAGCCTAGGCCCGCCCCCCGGGCCTCCACAGGGCCCACCCCGCCCGCCCCCGCACCCACCAAACCGCCAGGTCCCCGCCCCCGAAACCCGACACCCCGACCCTGGACGCCCCTCCAGAACCCCGTGTACCAACTCCCCCATGACCATCAACGGCGGCATCTCCTTCTGGCACGCGACGACCGCCACCCCCACCCGGCCGCCCCGCACCCCCCTCACCGGCGACACCACCGCCGACGTCGCCATCGTCGGCGGCGGCTACACCGGCCTGTGGACCGCCTACTACCTCAAGACCTCCGCCCCCGACCTCCGCATCACCGTCCTCGAAGGGAAGTTCTGCGGCTACGGGGCCTCCGGCCGCAACGGCGGCTGGCTCTACAACGGCATCGCCGGCCGCGACCGCTACGCCCGCCTCCACGGCCACGCCGCCGCACAACGCCTCCAACAGGCCATGAACGCCACCGTCACCGAGGTCATCGACACCGCCGCCAAAGAAGGCATCGACGCCGACATCCACCACGGCGGCGTCCTCGAAGTCGCCCGCACCCCCGCCCAACTCACCCGCCTCAAAGCCTTCCACGCCGCCGAACTCGCCTTCGGCGAAACCGACCGCCAACTCCACGACGCCGCCGCCACCCGCGCCCGCATCGACATCGCCGACGCCGTCGGCTCCACCTGGACCCCCCACGGCGCCCGCATCCACCCCCTCAAACTCGTCGACGGCCTCGCCGCAGCATGCGAACGCCTCGGCGTCGTCATCCACGAGTCCACCCCCGTCACCGACATCGCCCCCCGCCGCGCCACCACCCCCTACGGCACCGTCCGCGCCCCCTTCGTCCTGCGCTGCACCGAAGGCTTCACCGCAGGCCTCAAGGGCCACAAGCGCACCTGGCTCCCCATGAACTCCTCGATGATCGTGACGGCCCCCCTCCCCGACTCCACCTGGGACCGCATCGGCTGGACCGGCGCCGAAACCCTCGGCGACATGGCCCACGCCTACATGTACGCCCAGCGCACCGCCGACGGCCGCATCGCGATCGGCGGCCGCGGCGTCCCGTACCGCTACGGCTCCCGCACGGACCACGACGGCACCACACAACCCTCGACCATCGCCGCGCTCACCCGCCTCCTGACCGACTTCTTCCCGGCCCTCGCGGGCGTGGAGATCACCCACGCCTGGTCGGGCGTCCTCGGCGTCCCCCGCGACTGGTGCGCCACCGTGGCCCTGGACCGCGCCACGGGCCTCGGCTGGGCCGGCGGCTACGTCGGCTCGGGCGTCGCCACCTCGAACCTGGCGGCCCGCACCCTGCGCGACCTCGTCCTGAACGACACCACGGAGCTGACCGCCCTGCCCTGGGTCAACCACCGCGTCCGCCACTGGGAGCCGGAGCCCTTCCGCTGGCTCGGCGTCCAGGCCCTGTACGCGGCCTACCGCGAGGCCGACCGCCGCGAGGCCGCCACCCACACCCCGACGACGACCCCACTGGCCCGCCTGGCAGACCGCATCTCGGGCCGGCACTGACCACGTCCGCACAAGCGGAAGGCCCCGGATCTTTGATCCGGGGCCTTCCGCTTGTGTACGAATTTCCTGGCCCGGCAAGCCGCTGACCTGGGATGGAGCCCCCTGTCGGATTCGAACCGACGACCTACGCTTTACAAGAGCGCCGCTCTGACCGGACTGAGCTAAGGAGGCACATGTGACACTGCACAGCGCAGAATCGCCTTCACTTTACACACCCCAGAGCCCTGACCGCGAAGAACTTTCCGGCCTCCGTAACCTCTCGCCCTCCAGTTCGTTATCCGTACTGAAGTGCACGTCCGACTATCGGAGTGTCGGGCTGGGGAGGGGCCGTGACGGAAGCTGCAGCTCAAGGAACCCGCATCGTGGGAGACGAGGCCCCTACCCGAACGAGTCCCAAGCAGAGCAGTTGAGGAGGACGTTCGGAGCCTGTCGGTGGGTCTCCAACGAGGGACTGGCCCTGCGGGTGAGCGCCTGGCAAGAGCACCACGTATCGGTCGGCTTTGCCGAGACATCGCGGGCGTTGACCGGCTGGCGGCGCGCCAGCGAGACCTCCTGGCTCCAGGACGTCTCCTCGACCGTGCTCCAACAGGCGCTGCGTCACCTCGATACTGCCTTCACCCGCTTCTTCAGGGGCATGGCGAACTACCCGAAGCCGAAGCGCAAGCATCGATCCCGAGACTCGGCCACCTACGTCCGTACGGGCTTCCGCTGGCACGAGGATCCCGAGCGGCCCGGGACCGGGCTTCATAGCCCTGGCCAAGCAGACCGAGCCCCTCGACATACGGTGGTCGCGCCCGCTCCCCGCCGGGGTGCACCCGGTGAAGCTCACGGTGACCCGTGACCGCGCCAGCCGATTCTTCCTGTACGTCCTCGTCGAGGAGCAGATCCGCGAGAAGATCGCCAAGCTCTACGCCTTGATCAGCGACGTACGCAAGGACCAACTCGACCAGCTCACCACCCGCC
This sequence comes from Streptomyces sp. NPDC032472, assembly GCF_040636955.1. Classification (NCBI taxonomy): domain Bacteria; kingdom Bacillati; phylum Actinomycetota; class Actinomycetes; order Kitasatosporales; family Streptomycetaceae; genus Streptomyces; species Streptomyces sp. NPDC032472. The sequence continues at coordinate 44,841 of NZ_JBEZVK010000032.1, read as the reverse complement.
TCGTGCGCGAGAACCAAGTGCTCGTGGTGGAAGGCCTGGCGGTCGCCAACTGATGCGGTCCGCTTCCGGTCCGGGCAGGCGACGGAAAGCGAAACTCAACCAATCGATCACCGACGCGGCGTGGGGAACGATTCTGGCCATGCTTCGCTACAAGTGCGAGTGGTACGGTCGCACGCTGGTGATCGTCGACCGCTTCTTTCCCTCGACCCGTCGCTGTTCGGCGTGCCACGCGAGGGGTAACCGGCTCGATGTGTCGATCCGCTCGTGGACCTGCGGGAAGTGTGGGACTGTCCACGACCGCGACGTCAACGCCGCCCTGAACCTGCGGGACGAAGGCCTTCGGTTGTACTGGTCGGTGGCGATGGCCCTCCCGCCGGGCCGGGTGCCGCCGGCCGTGATCCGGGCCTCGGAACTGCCAGAGTGTGTGGTCGCCTGAACCACGCAAGAGAACAGGCCGGCGGGCCGTCGGTTTCAGCCTGTGGAGTTCGCGTCAGTCCACGTGGTGGGGTCCTCAGGGCCTCGTCTCACGGCAGCGGACGGCGAAGCAGGAAACGTTGCTCGCGAGTGCGACGACTGGGTCCAAGAGCGGTGCTCTTGCCCAGAAGGTCAAAAGGGATCTGCTCTGCCCTTGCTGAACCATTCCGGCAGAGGTGGAAGTCACCCCGGGTCGGGTGCTGACAGGAGGCGCAGCGGCAGGTAGCGTCGGGCGGAAGTCCGCTTCTGTGGACTAGACCCATTACTTCCTTCCACTCGGATCGTCCGGCACGTTCCTGCCGGTAGAAGGGATGCATCACCATGGCTTCCGTCACCTTCGACAAGGCGACCCGGCTCTACCCCGGCGGGGACAAGCCCGCCGTCGACGAGCTCGACCTGCAGATCGAGGACGGCGAGTTCCTCGTCCTCGTCGGCCCCTCCGGCTGCGGCAAGTCCACCTCCCTGCGCATGCTCGCGGGCCTGGAGGACGTCAACGGGGGCGCCATCCGCATCGGCGACCGCGACGTCACCCACCTGCCGCCCAAGGACCGGGACATCGCGATGGTGTTCCAGAACTACGCGCTGTACCCGCACATGACCGTCGCCGACAACATGGGCTTCGCCCTGAAGATCGCCGGCGAGGACAAGGCCACCATCCGCCGCAAGGTCGAGGACGCGGCGAAGATGCTGGACCTCACCCAGTACCTGGACCGCAAGCCCAAGGCGCTCTCCGGCGGTCAGCGCCAGCGCGTCGCGATGGGCCGGGCCATCGTCCGCAAGCCGCAGGTCTTCCTGATGGACGAGCCGCTGTCGAACCTCGACGCCAAGCTCCGCGTCTCCACCCGTACGCAGATCGCCGCGCTCCAGCGTGACCTGGGCATCACCACGGTGTACGTCACGCACGACCAAGTCGAGGCCATGACGATGGGCGACCGGGTGGCGGTGCTCAAGGACGGCCTGCTGCAGCAGGTGGACACCCCGCGGAACATGTACGACCGTCCGGCGAACCTGTTCGTGGCCGGGTTCATCGGCTCTCCGGCCATGAACCTGGTCGAGGTTCCGATCACCGACGGGGGCGTGAAGTTCGGCGACAGCGTCGTCCCGGTGTCGCGCGAGGCGCTCGCGGCGGCCGCGGACGCGGGCGACCGGACCGTGACGGTCGGCGTGCGTCCGGAGCACTTCGACATCGGTACCGAGGGCGGTCTGACGATCACGGTGAACGTGGTCGAGGAGCTCGGTGCGGACGGGTACGTGTACGGCAGCACCTCCAAGGCCGACGGCGGCCAGGACATCGTGGTCCGCGTGGGCGGCCGCCAGGTCCCGGAGAAGGGTTCGAGCCTGCACGTGGTGCCGCGGGCCGGTGAGATCCACGTGTTCTCGACCTCGTCCGGGCAGCGGCTGTCCGACTGATCCCGCGCAGAGGCAGACGCGCAGATGCACTCGAAGGGGCGCTCCCGCCGGGGCGCCCCTTCGGGCATGCTGTGCCGGGTGGGCGGATCGGGCATTCGCCGCCGGTCGTCAACCCGGGATTCGAAAGATCACGTCGAACGATCCCCCGACCGGGTGACCAACTGTCGCCATGCCATCACCGAACGCTACTCTCGCCTTCGTGACCCACACTGCCCGCCGAATCGGCCGTTCCCTCGCCCTGGTCCTGCCCGTCGTCCTGGTCCTGTCCGGGACCCTCGCGGTCACCATGGTTCCCTGGGCGGACAATTCTTCGTCCAGGATCCTGACCGCCTCCGCCGAGGACGTCTCCGTCCCCGCGAAGCCGCGCGCGCCGCAGGACGTGCTGCGCGACAAGCTGCTGGGGGAGCTCCAGCAGGGCGAGACGCCGGGTGACGTCCTGACGCACCTGCAGCAGGAGGTGGACAAGCGGCCGTCGCTGGCCGGCCACTGCATGGGGATCGCGCGGGCGCTGGGGCGGGCCGCGGTGGAGGCGTACGGGCCGACGAAGGCGCAGTCGTTCGCGCGGCCCGTGTGCGACACCTCGTACGCGACCGGTGTGGCTTCCATGGGCTGAGGGCCTGGTTGCGGGGCTGGGCCTCTACGCTGGCGCCCATGACCGACGTACCTCCCGCTCCCCGTTCCGATTCCGATGCTTCCGCGGCCGCGATTCCGGCCGCCCTGTCCCAGGCGCCCACGCAGGCGGTGGTCCTGGCGGGCGGCCAGGGGTCGCGGCTGCGGCCGTATACGGACGACCGGCCGAAGCCGATGGTGGAGATCCCGGGGACCGGGGTGCCGATCATCGGGCACCAGCTGGCGTGGCTGGCCGCGGAGGGGGTCACCGATGCGGTGGTCTCGTGCGGGCACCTGGCCGAGGTACTGCAGGACTGGCTGGCCAAGGCCGATCTGCCGTTGCGTGTGACGACGGTGGTGGAGGCGGAGCCGCTGGGTCGCGGTGGAGGTCTGAAGTACGCGGCGCGGCATCTGCCGCATCCGGAGCGGCCGTGGTACGCGACGAACGGGGACATCTGGACGCGGTTCTCGTTGCGGGAGATGGCGGCGTTCCATGCGGAGCGGGGGGCGACGGCGACGCTGGCGTTGGCGCGGCCGCGGATCCCGTGGGGTGCGGTGGAGACGAACGAGTTCGGACAGGTGCTGGATTTCATCGAGGCTCCGCCGTCGCCGTATCTGATCAATGCGGGGGTGTACGTGTTCGCTCCGGAGTTCACGGCGTTGCTGCCGGATCTGGGGGATCACGAGCGGACGACGTTTCCGCGGTTGGCGCGTGAGCGGCGGTTGGCGGGTTTCCCGCTGCCTCAGGGCGCGTACTGGCGGGCGATCGATACGGCGAAGGATCTGACGGAGGCGGCGCGGGAGTTGGCGGGGCAGGGCGGTTCCTGAGGTCTCCTGAGGGCTCTTGAGGGCTCTTGAGGGCTCTTGAAGTCTTGGACGACTCTTGAGGTCTCCTGACGCCTCTTGAGGCCTTCTCAGCTCCCTGCGTGCGTGCGTTGCGTGCGTATGTGGGAAAGGGCCGGGGCCCGGTGCGCTGTTGCGCGCCGGGCCCCGGCCCTTGGTGGTGCGGGGGGTGTGTCAGCCGAGGAGGCCGCCGACGAGGCCGGGCTTCTTGGAGGGGGTTTCGCCGCCCGAGGTGCTTCGGGTGCCGCTGCTGGAGGAGGTCGGGGCCTTGGGGGCGGTCTGCTTGGTGGTGGTGCCGCTGGTCTGGCTGCCGGCGGCGCCGCGGCTGGCGGCGGGCGACTGCGAGCCGGTGCCGGTGGTTTCGCGGGTGGTGCCGGCGGTGCGGCCCGGCTTGGTGGAGGGGGCGGTGGCGCTGGGGGTGGGTTCGGCGGGCTTGGTGGGCTGCTGGCTGGTGGGCTGCTGCTGGGGCTTGCCGGGTGCCTTGGGCAGCGGGGAGCCGGGGAGGTAGTTGCTGGGTTCCTGGCCGGGTCCGGGGACGGTGACGACGGTGCTGGAGCGGACGGCGCCGCCGAGGAGGGAGCCGGTGAGGAGGGTGAGTCCGCAGACGACGGTGGCCATGACGGCTCCGCGGCGCAGGACGCGGCGGCGCAGGGTCCAGAGGTCGGAGCGGGGTCCGAGGGTGCGCCAGGCTTCGCCGGCGAGGCGTCCGTCGAGGGAGTAGACGGGGGCGCCCGCGATGATCAGGGGGCTCCAGGCGGCGAGGTAGATGATGTCGGGCGCGTCGTAGGCGGGGACGGTCTTCCAGCTGACGGTCATGAGCAGGGCGGCGGACAGGAGTGCGCCGAAGCAGGCGGCGAAGCGCTGCCAGAGGCCGAGGACGGTGAGGACGCCGACGATGACCTGGAGGAAGGCGACGGTGAGTCCGGCGCCGACGGGGTGGGCGAGGGCGAAGTCGCGCAGGGGTTCGGCGAGGGCCCAGGGGTGGAGGGTGCGCAGCCAGGTGACCATGGATCCGCGTTCGCCGCCGTCGAAGTAGACGGGGTCGCAGAGTTTGCCCATGCCGGCGTAGATGGAGATGAAGCCGAGGAAGACGCGCAGGGGGAGGAGGACGACGCCGAGGTTCATGCGGCGGCCGGGGTAGTAGGAGGCGTGGCCGCGGTTGTCGGTGGCGGTGCGGCGGGTGGCGTCCTGCGGGGGGCCGTCGGTGTACGGGGTGTCGGTGTACGGGCCGGCGTGGTGGGCGCCGTCGTCGTACGCGTCGTGGTCGTACGGGTCGTGGTCGTACGGGCTGTGGCCGTACGGGCTGTGGCCGTACGGGGTGTGGCCGGCGGGGCCGGCGGGGTGGGGCAGGTCGCGTGCGGCTGTGAGGGGGCGGGTTTCGTCCGCTTCGCGGTCGCGGTAGCTGCGTTGTCCGATGACGGTGGGGGTGGGGACGGTGTCGCCGGCGAGGTCGTGGGCGAGGTCGACCCGGGGGATGACCTGGGTGGCGCCGCCGTCGTAGTCGTCGTGTCCGCGGCCGTGTTCGCGGACGGCCTGGAGGAGTCCGCCCATGGCGGCGGTGTCGCCGGGGGCGGATTTGCCGCTCCAGACGACGGGGGCGCGGCGGCGGGCGGCCCCCGCGCCGGCGGCGGCGCCGACTGCGGTGAGGGCGCCGCCGAGGGCGGGGACCCGGCCGGGTGCGTTCGCGGGCTTGGAACGCGCGCTCGGGCTCGGTGCGAGCCGCACGCGGAAGCTGGCGTGGTTGACGATGACCTGTGCGGGGTCGCACGGCACCTTGACCATGCTCAGCGCGGGCTGGTCGTCGAACCCTGACGTTCTGGTGTCCACACTCATCTAACCGAGTGATCAGTGTTTAGGACACTGCCTTGACGGCAGGGATGTGTCCGAGGCCCGTCAAGATCAAGCCACCCCGCCCGGAACGGGCGGGGTGACACGCTCACGGGTCACGGTGCGTGAGCCAAGTGGCACAACCTGCGGGGGCCGGGACGTGCCGGTGGGCTCGTGCGGCGGCCGGTTCAGGCGCGGCGGCGGGCGGCCTCGTAGAGGACGACGCCCGCGGCGACTCCGGCGTTGAGGGATTCGGCGCCGCCGGGCATCGGGATGCGGACGAGGTAGTCGCAGTTCTCGCCGACGAGGCGGCCGAGGCCCTTGCCCTCGGAGCCGACGACGATGACGACGGGGCCGGCGAGGGCGTCGAGGTCGGCGACGGAGTGCTCGCCCTCGGCGGCGAGGCCGACGATGGCCAGGCCGGCCTTCTTGTACTCCTGCAGGGCGCGGGTGAGGTTGGTGACGCGGGAGACCGGGGTGCGGGCGGCGGTGCCTGCGGAGGTCTTCCAGGCGCCGGCGGTCATGCCGGCGGCGCGGCGCTCGGGGATGACGACGCCGTGGCCGCCGAAGGCGGAGACGGAGCGGACGATGGCGCCGAGGTTGCGCGGGTCGGTGACGCCGTCGAGGGCGACGATGAGCGGGTCCTCGCCGTTGTCGTAGGCCTCGGCGGTGAGGTCCTCGGGGTGGGCGTACTCGTAGGGCGGGACCTGGAGGACGAGGCCCTGGTGGTTGAGGCCGCCGGTCATGCGGTCCAGCTCGGGGCGGGGGGCCTCCATCAGGTTGATGTTGCCGCGCTCGCCGGCCAGCTTGAGCGCCTCGCGGACGCGCTCGTCGTTGTCGATGAACTGCTGGACGTACAGGGTGGTGGCGGGTACGCCGTCGCGCAGGGCCTCGAAGACGGGGTTGCGGCCGACGACCATCTCGCTGGTGCCCTTGGGGCCGCCGCGGCGGGGGGCGGGGCGGCGCTTGGCGGCCTGCCTGGCGATGGCGTTGGAGATGCGGAAGGCCTTGTGGCCCTTGCGGTCCTCGGCCTTGGGCGTGGGGCCCTTGCCCTCCAGGCCCTTGCGCCGCTGACCACCGCTGCCGACCGTGGCGCCCTTCTTGTTGGACGTGCGGCGGTTCCTGCGCTGGCTGTTCCCGGCCATGACCTCTACCTGTTTTCGTTGGTGCTGCGGTACGTACGTATGAAGAGTGTGCCGCCCGGAGGCCCGGGCGGCACAACAGAGCTGGTCCGGGCGGTGTCGCCTCAGCGGGGGCCGAGGGTCCAGCGGGGACCGGTGGGGCTGTCCTCGATGACGAGACCGGACTGCTGGAGCTGGTCGCGGATGGCGTCGGCGGTGGCCCAGTCCTTGCGGGCGCGGGCGGACTCGCGCTGCTCGAGGACGAGCCGTACGAGGGTGTCGACGGCGCCGTGGAGCTCCTCGCCGCGGTCGGTCTCCTCGGACCAGTGCGGGTCGAGCGGGTCGAGGCCGAGGACGCCGAGCATGGCGCGGACCTCGGCCAGGCGGGCGATCGCGGCGTCCTTGTCGTCGGCGGCGAGGGCGCTGTTGCCCTGGCGGACGGTGGTGTGGACGATGGCGAGGGCCTGGGGGACGCCGAGGTCGTCGTCCATGGCCTCGGCGAAGGCGGGCGGCACCTCGGGGGCGGGGTCGACGGTCTTGCCGGCCTTCTCCACGACGCGCTGGCAGAAGCCCTCGATGCGGGCGAAGGCGGACTCGGCCTCGCGCAGGGCCTCCTCGCTGTACTCGATCATCGAGCGGTAGTGCGGGGTGCCGAGGTAGTAGCGCAGGACGATGGGGCGCCAGGTCTTGACCATCTCGGAGACGAGCACCGAGTTGCCGAGGGACTTGGACATCTTCTCGCCGGCCATGGTGACCCAGGCGTTGTGGACCCAGTACGTGGCGAACTCGTCGCCGTAGGCCTTGGCCTGGGCGATCTCGTTCTCGTGGTGCGGGAAGATCAGGTCCAGGCCGCCGCCGTGGATGTCGAAGGCCTCGCCGAGGTACTTGTGTGCCATGGCGGAGCATTCCAGGTGCCAGCCGGGGCGGCCGCGGCCCCAGGGGGTCTCCCAGGAGGGCTCGCCGGGCTTGGCGGCCTTCCACATGGCGAAGTCGCGGGCGTCGCGCTTGCCGGTCTCGCCCTCGCCGGAGGGCTGGAGCAGGTTGTCGAGCTCCTGGTTGGACAGGCTCAGGTAGCCGGGGTAGGAGCGGACGTCGAAGTAGACGTTGCCGTCGGCCTCGTAGGCGTGGCCGCGCTCGATGAGGCCGCGCATCATCTCGATCATCTCGGGTACGTGGCCGGTGGCGCGGGGCTCGTAGGTCGGGCGCAGGCAGCCGAGGGCGTCGTAACCGCTGTTGAACGCGAGTTCGTTCTCGTAGCCGATGGACCACCAGGGGCGGCCCTGCTCGGCCGACTTGGCGATGATCTTGTCGTCGATGTCGGTGACGTTGCGGATGAAGGTGACGTCGTGGCCGCGGTAGGCGAACCAGCGGCGCATGATGTCGAAGTTGAGGCCCGAGCGGATGTGCCCGATGTGCGGGGCCGCCTGCACGGTGGCACCACAGAGGTAGATCGAGACGCAGCCCGGGACGAGCGGGGTGAAGTCGCGGATCTGCCGGGCGCTGGTGTCGTACAGGCGAATGGTCACGGGATCCAGGGTAGTGGGCCGGTGGCAGTGCCCCGCGACCCTTTGGGGGCGCGGGGCGGTTTGTCGTCCCGGTCGTGTCGTGCGGGGCCGTCCGGTACGGGCGGTCAGGGCTGGTTTGTCCGGTAGACCAGGGCGGTGGCGATGGCGGCGAGGCCTTCGGCGCGGCCGGTCAGGCCCAGTCCGTCGGTGGTGGTGCCGGAGACGGAGACGGGGGCGCCCGCGGCGGCGGCGAGCGCCTTCTGTGCTTCGTCGCGCCGTTTGCCGATCTTCGGGCGGACGCCGATCACCTGGATGGCGATGTTGCCGATCTCGAAGCCCTCGGCGCGGACGATACGGGCGGCCTCGGCCAGGAGGGTGACGCCGGCGGCGCCGGACCACTCGGGGCGGGAGGTGCCGAAGTGGGCGCCGAGGTCGCCGACGCCGGCAGCGGAGAAGAGGGCGTCGCAGGCCGCGTGGGCGGCGACGTCGCCGTCGGAGTGGCCGGCGAGGCCGTCCTCGCCCTCCCAGAGCAGGCCCGCGCACCACAGTTCGCGGCCGGTCTCGAAGGCGTGGACGTCGGTGCCGATGCCGACGAGCGGGATCAGGGGGGCGCCTTCGGGGCTAGTACGCATCGGTGGCCCTCCTGCGGGCGAGTACGGCCTCGGCGAGGACCAGGTCGAGCGGACGGGTGACCTTGAAGGCCTCTTCGTGGCCGGGGACCACCATGACGGTGGTGCCGAGCCGTTCCACCATTGCGGCGTCGTCGGTGGCGCCCTCGCCGTTGACGGCGATGGTCTCGTGGGCCTTGACGAGCGTGGCGAGGTCGAAGCCCTGCGGGGTCTGGACGGCGCGCAGCCGGGCGCGCTCGGGCGTGGCGACGACCGGCTCGGGCTCGCCGGGTGCGGCGGCGGGCTCGACCTCCTTGACGGTGTCGGCCAGGGGCAGTGCGGGCACGACGGCGGGGGCGCCGTCGCGGACGGCCTCGACGACGGCGTCGACGGTGTCGACGGGGACCAGCGGGCGTGCGGCGTCGTGGATGAGGACGGAGGTGACGTCCGGCGGGAGGGCTGCGAGGCCGGCGCGCACGGATTCCTGGCGGGTGTCGCCGCCGGGGACGACGAGGACCTCGGTCCTCTCGGGCAGCGGGTGCTCGTCGAGGAGGTGGCGGACCTCGGCGGCGCCGTCGGACGGGGCGACGACGACGACCAGGGACACGGCCCGGGAGCGGGCCATGGCGCGGACGGCGTGGATGAGCATGGGGGTGCCCCCGAGGGCCCGCAGGGCCTTGGGGGCGCCGGGGCCGAGGCGTACCCCGCGGCCGGCGGCCGGGATCACGGCGGCCGTGCGGTGGGGACGCGGTTCGTCAGACATCAGTAGCTCCGAGCCAGGTTTGTGACTTCGGCCGACGTGGGTATGGCCTTGGGAGTGCCGGGTGCGACGCCCTCGCCCCTTCCGTGACGACCGGTCGAGCCGGCTGCCCGGACCCGGCACGGGTCAGTGATGAGTACGCGTACGCAGTGACGGTGCAGGCGGCCACGGCGGTACGGGCGGTACGGGCGGTACAGACAGAGACAGACATGCCGCAGCGCCCGGCAACAGCCCTCCCGTGTGGAGAGGGCTTGTCATCGGGCACCGCGGCACAACTGCGTTTGGGCTCGTCCGTCAGGACGCGAGAACCTCGTCGAGGAGGGCCTCGGCCTTGTCCTCGTTGGTGTTCTCAGCGAGCGCGAGCTCGCTGACCAGGATCTGACGCGCCTTCGCGAGCATGCGCTTCTCACCCGCGGAGAGCCCGCGCTCGCGCTCGCGGCGCCACAGGTCGCGCACCACTTCGGCGACCTTGATGACGTCGCCAGAAGCGAGCTTCTCCAGATTTGCCTTGTAGCGACGGGACCAGTTCGTGGGCTCTTCGGCATACGGTGCACGCAGCACCTCGAAGACCCGGTCCAGCCCGTCCTGGCCGACTACGTCGCGAACGCCGACGAACTCCGCATTGTCCGCAGGCACACGAACCGTCAGGTCGCCCTGGGCGACCTTGAGCACCAAGTAGGTCTTGTCCACGCCTTTGATCTGGCGAGTTTCGATGGCCTCGATCAGCGCGGCCCCGTGATGGGGATAGACCACGGTGTCGCCAACCTTGAACGTCATGTGACAGGTACCCCTTCCGTGGCTATCCAGGGTAACACGAGAACTGACTGTTATGAATGGCGTTTTCGCAGGTCAGGGCACATCTCGGGGCTTGACAACAGCGGCGGGAACGTGCTGCGGAGGGCTTCCGGAGGGGGGTATTCGCAGGTCGGAGGCGCTGTGCGGACCGGGTGAAACGGCCACGCTACACCCGGGCGGGTACCCCACCAGTGTGACGTACGTCCTGTTTTGCCGGGTTCGAAGCCGGGAAACCGAACTACTCCGTTCGACTGGGGGCCACCCGTACGGAGCGGTTCCGGCCCAATCCTGGAATTGATCACGGAGAGCCGTTCGAAGGAATCCCGGAATTGATCACAGGCCCCCGGGAGGGTGATATGCGGATGGCATGTGAACGGGGCACGAGGGCGGGCGCGGGCACCGGCGAACACCACGGGGAAGAGCACGGGGAAGAGCACGGCGAGGGCCGTGGCGAAGACCAGGGCGAAGAGCATGCGGAATGGAAGATCGCGGGGGCGGCGCAGGGCCGCCCGTGCGCTGCGGAGGGTCGGGTGCGGGGGCGGGGCGGCGGCTCGGTAACCTAAGCGCGCTGACACACCCTTAGGGCGGCTTTACCTCAACCGCCCCGAGGCCGCCATCCTTCCGTTCCGTACGTCCAAGGAGTTGCCGCCGCCGTGAGCCGCAGCCTTCGACGCGGCGCCCTCGCCGCCACCGCCGTCGTGTTCTCGATCGCCTCGCTGGCCGCATGCGGTGCGGGCAGCGACGCGCAGACGCTCCAGATCAAGCCGGACAACGCCGCCGTCACCAAGGGCGACATCAAGGTCCAGAACGCGCTGGTGATCACCCAGGGCGGCAAGGACAAGAAGGGCGGCCCCGCGGTCGTCTCCGCGACGGTCTTCAACCAGGGCGACAAGCCGCAGACCATCGACGCGATCACCCTGCCGGGCGGCAAGGCCAAGGTCACGCTCAAGGGTTCCGAGGGCGGCGCGGGCAAGGTCGTCGTACCGGCCGGCGGCTCCGTCGTCATCGGCGGCAAGGGCAACGCGTCCGCCGTGATCGAGGGCGGCAACGAGGCCGTGAAGAACGGCGACGCCCAGAAGGTCGTCTTCCAGCTGAGCAACACCGGCGACGTCGAGCTCGCTGCGCTCGTCGTCCCGAACACCGGCCTGTACGCCGGCTTCGGCCCGACCGAGGCCCCGGCCGCCGGCCCCTCCGCCTCGGGCAGCCCCGCCGCCGCGCCGTCGGGCTCCCCGGCCGCGTCCCCGGCCGCGTCCCCGTCCGGCTCCCCGGCCGCCGGTGCGAGCCCCGCCGCGTCGGGCTCCCCCGCCGCGGGCGCCACCCCGGCGGGCTCGCCGTCGGCCTCGGCCTCGCACGCCGCCGGCCACTGAGCCCGGGCAGCACAGCGAAGTACGTACGGGAAGGGCCCCGTCCGCCGATGCGGACGGGGCCCTTCCCGTGGCTGCACGCCCCCTGAGCAGGGGCCAGGGGGGCTTAGGGCTCGAACTTGTAGCCGAGGCCGCGGACCGTGACCAGGTAGCGCGGGGCGCCCGGGTCCGGCTCGATCTTGGCGCGCAGGCGCTTGACGTGCACGTCGAGGGTCTTGGTGTCGCCCACGTAGTCCGCGCCCCAGACCCGGTCGATCAGCTGCATGCGGGTCAGTACGCGGCCCGCGTTGCGCAGCAGCATCTCCAGCAGGTCGAACTCCTTGAGCGGGAGGTCCACCTTTGCTCCGGCGACGGTGACCACGTGCCGGTCGACGTCCATGCGCACCGGGCCCGCCTCCAGGGCGGCCGGGGTGACCTCCTCCGGCTCGCCGCGGCGGCGCAGGACCGCGCGGATGCGGGCGACCAGCTCCCGCGAGGAGAAGGGCTTGGTGACGTAGTCGTCGGCTCCTATTTCCAGCCCGACGACCTTGTCGATCTCGCTGTCCTTGGCCGTCACCATGATCACGGGGACGTTGGAGCGGCCGCGCAGCTGCCGGCAGACCTCCGTGCCGGGCAGGCCCGGCAGCATCAGGTCGAGGAGGACGAGGTCGGCGCCGTTGCGCTCGAACTCGTCGAGCCCGTCGGGCCCGGTCGCGGCGATCGCGACCTCGAAGCCCTCCTTGCGGAGCATGTAGGACAGGGCGTCGCTGAAGGATTCCTCATCCTCGACGACGAGCACTCGGGTCACGGAAGGACCTCCGGGGCAGGGATGGCTGGTTCTGGTTCAGGCTGGGGTCGGGTGGCTGGGGGCGGGGGCCGGTTCCGCCGCGGGGGCGGGCCGGTCCGAGGGGGCGGCCGATTCCGGGAGCCGCAGGGTGAAGGTGGAGCCCTGACCCTCGGAGCTCCACACGGAGACCTCCCCGCCGTGGGAGGCCGCGACATGCTTCACGATCGCAAGGCCCAGTCCGGTTCCGCCGGTCGCGCGGGAGCGGGCCGGGTCGACGCGGTAGAAGCGTTCGAAGATGCGCTCGCGGTCCTTCTCGGGGATGCCGATGCCCTGGTCGGTCACGGCGAGCTCGATCAGGTCGCCGCCGGGGGCGGTGACCCGGCGCGCGGCGATGCCGACGCGGGTGCGGGCGGGGCTGTAGTTGACGGCGTTCTCGACGAGGTTGCCCAGCGCGGCGGCGAGCTGGCCGCGGTTGCCCCAGACGAACAGGTCGGCGGTGCCGCCGGAGGCCATGGTGATCTGCTTGGACGAGGCGGTGTGGCGGCAGCGGTCGATGGCCTCGGCGACGAGCGTGTCCACGCGGACGGGCTCGGCGTCCTCCAGGGGGTCGTCGTTCTGGACCCGGGAGAGGTCGATGAGCTCCTGGACGAGGTTGATCAGGCGGGTGGCCTCGATCTGCATGCGGCCGGCGAAGCGGCTGACCGCCTCGGGGTCGTCCGCGGCGTCCATGACGGCCTCGGACAGCAGGGAGATCGCGCCGACCGGGGTCTTCAGCTCGTGCGAGACGTTCGCGACGAAGTCCCGGCGCACGGCTTCGATGCGGCGGGCCTCGGTGAGGTCCTCCACCAGCAGCAGCACGAGCCGGGAGCCGAGCGGGGCGACGCGCGCCGAGACCGCGAGGGCCTCGCCGCGGCCGGTGCCGCGCCGGGGCAGGTCGAGCTCGACCTGGCGTATCTCGCCGTCGCGGCGGGTGTCGCGGGCCATGTGGAGCATGGGTTCCACCGCGAGCTTGCCGCCGCGGACGAGCCCGAGGGCGTACGCGGCGGAGCTGGCCTTGACGACGGCGTCGCCCTCGTCGAGGACGACGGCGGAGGAGCGGAGCACGGACAGGACGGTGTCGACGCCGGGCGGGAGCACCGCGTTGATGTCGGGGCGCATGGAGCTCCGGGTGGGGCGGGCCTGGTCGCGCTCGCTCCAGCGGAACGCCAGCATCGCGATGACGCCGGTGCAGACACCGGCGATCGCTGCAGCTGCGGCGACCGCCGCGTTCACGTCCATGTGTCCAGGTTAAGCAGGCTCAAGAGCACTTCCACAGCCGTTCGGGTGGCACCTCGAACAGTCGTCGCCCAGAGTTCACCGTGACGACGGAGTTGATTCACTTCGGGTGCCGGAGTCGGACGCGTTCGCCGCTCACCGTGGCACCGTGGGGCATAGGCCGCACCGGCCCGGGCCCCGGGCACCAGCGCAGTAGGTCAAGAGAGGGACACCCATGCGTGACGCGTACCACGAGGAACTGGACTCGATCGGGGAGGGCCTCGTCGAGATGGCCCGGCTGGTCGGCTCCGCCATCGGGCGGGCCACGACGTCCATGCTCGACGCCGACCTGAAGCTCGCCGAGAGCGTCATCGCGGCCGACCAGAAGATCGACGACCTCCAGCACGACCTGGAGGCCCGCGCCATCGCGCTGCTGGCCCGCCAGCAGCCGGTCGCCACCGACCTGCGCATCGTCGTCACGTCGCTGCGCATGAGCGCCGACCTGGAGCGCTCCGGGGACCTGGCCCAGCACGTGGCCAAGCTGGCCCGGCTGCGCTTCCCGGACACGGCCGTCCCGCGGGACCTGCACGCGACCATCCTGGAGATGGGGCAGCTGGCTCAGCGCCTGATGGCCAAGGCCGCCGAGGTGATCATCACCAAGGACGTCGACCTGGCGCTGCAGCTGGAGACGGACGACGACGAGATGGACCAGCTGCACCGCACGCTGTTCCAGCACCTGATGGACGACCGCTGGAAGCACGGCATCGAGACGGCCGTGGACGTGACGCTGCTGGGCCGCTACTACGAGCGGTTCGCCGACCACGCGGTCTCGGTGGCCAAGCGCGTGGTGTACCTGGTGACGGGCGAGCACGCGGACGAGCTGCAGCAGCCGACCGAGCCGGTCTGAGCCCCAGTGCGCCGTTGACGCGCCGGTGCGGCTGGGCATGAATGAGGGCGAGGCAGTACGTGCGCCTACCCCCCGTACACCGCCTGCGAGGAGGATCCATGCCCGAATCCCCCGTCCCCGTCACCCCGGAGCACGAGCAGCCGCCGACGCCGCAGCCGCTGCGCCTGCCGCTGCTCGCGGCCTGCGGCTGCGGCTCGGGCTGCGGCTGCGGCTGCCAGTCCGGCGCCCCCTGCCAGTGTGGCGGGTGACGGCGCCGTCGCGCGTAACACGTGGGGCCCCGGCCCGGGCAGCGCCCGGCCGGGGCCCCACGTCACACCTGCCGGCCGTGGCCCGCGCGGCCCGCCCCGCCCGCCCCGCCCGCGCCGTCGCGCGGGGCCGTGCAGACGACGTTCCAGTCGGGGGACGCATGGGCCTCCACCACGTAGGACCGCTCCGCCCCGGGCACCCCCTCGCACATGCCGCGGTCGAGCTCCCCCTCGAACACGCGGAGCACCACCTCGCGGGCCGCGGGCTCCGCGCACCCGACCGGGTCGGGGTCCTCCTGCGCCGCGCCGGTCAGGCAGTCGCCGGCCCGTATGTGCAGCAGCCGCCAGTCCTCGATGAGCGCGAAGCCGAAGACGGCGACCAGCGCCGCGACGCAGACTCCCCCGCACACCCGGTTGACCGTTTTCCGTATGTTCCGCATCCCCGTCGGCACCCCCATGCCGAAGATCCTGTCAGCCCGCCGCCCGTACGCCAACGCCAAAGGCCCCTGCTCCGGCGGGATGCACCGCCGGCAGGGGCCTCGACTGACGACTGTCCTCTGTTACTTCTTCTTGCCCTGGTTCTTGACGGCCTCGATGGCGGCCGCGGCGGCCTCCGGGTCGAGGTAGGTGCCGCCCGGCGTCAGGGGCTTGAAGTCGGCGTCGAGCTCGTAGGAGAGCGGGATGCCGGTCGGGATGTTCAGGCCCGCGATGTCGGCGTCGGAGATGCCGTCGAGGTGCTTGACCAGGGCGCGCAGGGAGTTGCCGTGCGCGGCGACCAGGACGGTGTGGCCGTCGAGGAGGTCCGGGACGATCGCGTCGTACCAGTACGGGAGCATGCGGACGACGACGTCCTTGAGGCACTCGGTGCGCGGGCGCAGCTCCGGCGGGATGGAGGCGTAGCGCGGGTCCTCGGACTGGGAGAACTCGGTGCCGTCCTCGAGGGCCGGCGGCGGGGTGTCGTACGAGCGGCGCCACAGCATGAACTGCTCCTCGCCGAACTCGGCGAGGGTCTGGGCCTTGTCCTTGCCCTGGAGGGCGCCGTAGTGGCGCTCGTTCAGGCGCCACGAGCGGTGGACGGGGATCCAGTGGCGGTCGGCGGCCTCGAGGGCCAGCTGCGCGGTGCGGATGGCGCGCTTCTGGAGCGAGGTGTGCACGACATCGGGGAGCAGGCCGGCGTCCTTGAGCAGCTCACCGCCGCGGACCGCCTCCTTCTCGCCCTTCTCGTTGAGGTTGACGTCCACCCAGCCGGTGAACAGGTTCTTGGCGTTCCACTCGCTCTCGCCGTGGCGGAGGAGGATCAGCTTGTACGGTGCGTCGGCCATGCGTCCGAGCCTAATGGACGCGCCGGGGCCGCTGCGCGCGGTGCCCGGGGGGCCGGTGGATTGACGCCGGGCGTCAATCCGGTGGCCTGGGGCGGCCGGTGATCGTAGGGTGCGGGAGGCAGCAGGGCCACTTACATCGCCGGGGGGATTCCGTATGTCCGTGGGAAGTCTGAGACGTGCGTTGCGCGAGAGCGTGGCGGGGCTGCCACGGGAGTTCTGGTGGCTGTGGACGAGCACGCTGGTCAACCGGCTCGGCGCCTTCGTCGCCACCTTCATGACCCTGTACCTGACGCTGGAGCGGGGCTACTCGGCCTCGTTCGCGGGACTGGTCGCGGCCCTGCACGGGCTGGGCGGCGTGGTCTCCGCGCTGGTGGCGGGGGTGATGACCGACCGGCTGGGGCGGCGCCCGACGCTGATGGCGGCGAACGTCTCGACCGCGCTGTCGGTGGCGCTGCTGGGGTTCATGGAGCATCCGGCGGCGATCGCCGCGGTGGCGCTGCTGGTGGGCATGGCCTCGAACGCCTCGCGGCCGGCGGTGTCCGCGATGATGGCCGACATCGTCCGGCCCGAGGACCGGGTGCGGGCCTTCGCGCTGAACTACTGGGCGATCAACCTGGGCTTCGCGATCAGCGCGATGGCGGCGGGGCTGGTCGCCGAGTACAGCTACCTCGCCGGGTTCCTCGGTGAGGCGGCGCTGACGCTGCTGTGTGCGGTGCTGGTGTACGTGAAGCTGCCGGAGTCCCGGCCGGAGGCGGCCGGGGCGGCGGGTGGCGGCGGCGCCCTCGCCGAGCCGGCGGTGGGGCTCGGGAGCGTGCTGCGCGACGGGCGGTTCATGGGTGTGGTCGGGCTCTCGTTCCTGATCTCGCTGATCTTCACGCAGGGGTCGGTCGGGCTGCCGGTGGCGATGGGGGCCGCGGGGTTCTCGCCGGGGGACTACGGTCTGGCGATCGCGGTGAACGGGCTGCTGATCGTGGCCCTGCAGATCCCCGTCACCCGGTTCATCGAGCACCGGGACCCGCAGATGCTGCTGGTGGTCTCGGCGCTGCTGGCGGGGTACGGGTTCGCGCTGACGGCGTTCGCGGGGTCGCTGTGGGCGTACGCGCTGACGGTGGGCGTGTGGACGCTGGCGGAGATCGTGAACTCGCCGACGCAGATGGGGCTGGTGGTGCGGCTGTCTCCGGTGCGGGGGCGGGGGCGGTACCAGGGGGTGTACACGATGTCCTGGTCGGTGGCGTCGCTGGTCGCGCCGCTGACGGCGGGGCAGGTGATCGACCGGTTCGGGGCGGCGTGGCTGTGGGGCGCCACCGGTGTCCTGGGCACCGTGACGGCGGTGGGCTACTGGCTCCTGATGCGCCGCCTCCCCCACGAGCCGAGCCCCTTCGCCGCCGCGGGCCCCCCGCCCACCACTGCCGAAGCCCCGGCCTCGGCCCCGGCTCCGGCTCCGGCTCCGGCTCCGGCTCCGGCTCCGGCCACCCAGCCCTAGCCCCGCGGCCCGCGTCCGGCCACTCGCGCAGTTCCCCGCGCCCCTGAGGCCTCTTCCAGTCCGTCGGGTGCGGGCCGTGCGTGGTTGCTCGCGCAGTTCCCCGCGCCCCTGGGGGGCCTCCCCCAGTCCGTCACGTGCGGGCCGTGCGTGGTTGCTCGCGCAGTTCCCCGCGCCCCTGGGGGTGCTGCCCTGATCCGTTGGGTGCGGCCGGTTTTCATGCGGCCCCGGGACCCCCGCCAGGGGCGCGAGGAACCACACACGCCCCGCAGACGACCAGGCACCGCCAGCCCCAGGGGCGCGGGGAACTGCGCGCTCAGCCCCGCACTGCCCGCAGACGAACGGGGACGGCCGGACCCCCAGGGGCGCGGGGAACTGCGCGCTCAGCCACCCACTGCCCGCAGACGAGCGAGGACCGCCGGACACCCCAGGGGCGCGGGGAACTGCGCGCTCAGCCACCCACTGCCCGCAGACGAGCGAGGACCGCCGGACACCCCAGGGGCGCGGGGAACTGCGCGACCAGCCACCCACTGCCCGCAGACGGGCGGGGGCGGCCGGAGGTCGGGGTTAGGGGGTCGGCTGGGTCAGGTGGCGGAAGGCGTCCAGGTTGCGGGTGGATTCGCCGCGGGCGACCCGCCACTCGTACTCCCGCCGGATCGCGCTCGCGAAACCCAGCTCCAGCAGCGTGTTGAAGGCGCCGTCGGCGGCTTCGAGGACCGTGCCCAGCAGCCGGTCCAGGTCCTCCGGGGTGACCACCGACAGCGGGAGGCGGGCCGTGACGTAGATGTCGCCGAGGCGGTCCACCGCGTACGCCATCCCGTACAGCTTCAGGTTGCGTTCCAGCAGCCACCGGTGGACGCCGGCCTCGTTCTCGTCCGGGTGCCGGATGACGAATGCGTTGATCGACAGCGAGTGCCGGCCGATCTTGAGCGAGCAGGTCGTGGACAGCTTGCGCGTGCCGGGCAGCTGGACGACGTACGCCCCCGGCTCGGGGCTCTCCCAGCTCAGTTCCGCGCCGTGGAGCGCGCTCTCGATGATCGCGGCGGTGTCAGCCATGGTGGGAGCGTACGCGACGGCGGTGATCATGCATGGCCGCGGTGTACACGTCGGCCGTGCCGCCGGCGGCGGTGTCCCAGCCGAAGAACCCGGCGTGCCGTGCGGCCTCGCCGCCCATGCGCGCGCTGAGCCCGGGGTCGTCGACGAAGCGCCGCAGCTCGCGGGCGTAGTCGACCGGGTCGTGGCCGGGGACGAGTATGCCGGTGACGCCGTCGTTGACGGCGACGGGCAGCCCGCCGACCTCCGCGGCCAGTACGGGCGTGCCGGTGGCCTGGGCCTCGATCGCGACGAGCCCGAAGGACTCGCTGTAGGACGGCATGACCAGCACGGACGCCGCCCGGAACCAGTCCGCCAGCCGGTCCTGGGCGACGGGCGGATGGAAGTGCACGAGGTCGGCGATGCCGAGCCGGGCGGCGAGCTTCTGCAGGCCCTCGGGCTTGGCGAGGCCGCTGCCGCTGGGGCCGCCGACGACGGGGACGAAGAGGCGGCGGCGCAGCGAGGGGTCCTGGCCGACGAGCTCGGCGACCGCGCGCAGCAGGACGTCGGGGGCCTTGAGCGGCTGGATCCGGCCGGCGAAGAGCGGTATGACGGCGTCCTGCGGCAGGCCGAGGCGGGCGCGGGCGGCGGCGCGGCCGTCGCCGACGGTGAAGCGGTCGAGGTTCACGCCGGGGTGGACGACGGCGACCTTGCCGGGGTCGGCGTCGTAGTGCCGGACCAGCTCCTCGGCCTCCTCGGTGGTGTTGGCGATGAGCCGGTCGGCGGCGGCGACGATCTGGGTCTCGCCGATGACGCGGGCGGGCGGTTCGGGGGTGTCGCCCTCGGCGAGGGCGGCGTTCTTGACCTTGGCCATGGTGTGCATGGCGTGGACGAGGGGGACGCCCCAGCGCTGGGCGGCGAGCCAGCCGACGTGGCCGGAGAGCCAGTAGTGGGAGTGGACGAGGTCGTAGTGGCCGGGGCGGTGGCCGGCCCAGGCCTGCATCACGCCGTGGGTGAAGGCGCACAGCTGGGCGGGGAGCTCCTCCTTGGCGAGGCCTTCGTAGGGGCCGGCGTCGACGTGCCGGACGAGGACGCCGGGGGCGAGCTCGACGGCGGGCGGCAGGCCGCCCTCGGTGGCGCGGGTGAAGATCTCGACGTCGATGTTGATCGCGGCGAGGCGCTTGGCCAGTTCGACGATGTAGACGTTCATCCCGCCGGCGTCGCCGGTCCCGGGCTGGTGCAGGGGCGAGGTGTGCACGCTGAGCATGGCGACGCGCCGCGGCTTGCGGTGGTGGCCGACGGCCGGGATGCGCAGGCGGGGCGCGTCGTGGCGGGTGCCGCGGACGGCGGCGATCCGGCCGCCGAGGCGGGACACGTACTGGCTCAAGGGGAGCAGTTCCTCTCGCTCGGGCGACTTTCGGACGACTTGCGGACGGCTGGCTTACGGCTTGCTGACGACGGCGACCACGGGCGCGGCATGCGCGGGCATGCCGACGGGGCGCACCGGGCGCTCTTCTAGGAGTGCAACCCGGACGGCCGCCCCGCGCATTCCGGCCGGGGCGGATTTTTCCTTCGTGATCTGCCCGGTTTTCCTGCGGTGGGTGCCCTCCGCTTACGCTCGGCGCATGTCCCAGCACTCCACTTCGCCCCCGGCACGTACCGGCGGCACGGGCCGCAGCGGCCGCGGCGGCGGCCAGGGCCGCCCGGTGGGGACGGTGACGCGCGGTACGACGAACCCGAACCGGCTGCGCCGCATGGACCGCTGGATCGCGGCGGTGCACGGCCCGGCGCTGCGGCGCGCGCAGGCGCCGGTGGCGGTGGACCTGGGCTACGGGGCGGCGCCGTGGACGGCGGTGGAGCTGCTGGCGCGGCTGCGGGAGGCGGCGCCGGGGGTGCGGGTGGTCGGCATCGAGATCGAGCCGGCGCGGGTCGCGGCGGCGAAGCCGTACGAGCGCGAGGGGCTCGCGTTCCGGCACGGCGGGTTCGAGGTGCCGCTGGAGGGTGGGGCGCGGCCGGCGCTGATCCGCGCGGCGAACGTGCTGCGCCAGTACGACGAGGAGCAGGTGGCGGCGGTCTGGGAGCGGCTGTGTGCCCGGCTGGCGCCGGAGGGGTTGCTGGTGGAGGGCACCTGCGACGAGATCGGGCGGCGGCACGTGTGGGTCGCCTTGGGGCCCGAGGGAGCGCGCACGGTGACGTTCGCGACCCGGCTGGGCTCCCTGGAGCGCCCCTCGGATCTGGCGGAGCGGCTGCCGAAGGCGCTGATCCACCGCAATGTGCCGGGCGAGCCGGTGCACGCGTTCCTGCGGGACTTCGACCGGGCCTGGGCGGCGGCCGCGCCGTACGCCTCGTACGGGGCGCGGCAGCGCTGGATCCGCACGGCGCGGGCGCTGGCGGCGGACTGGCCGCTGACGGACGGTCCGAAGCGGTGGCGGCAGGGGGAGCTGACGGTGCGTTGGGAGGCGCTGCGCCCGGAGGGGTGAATGTGGGCGGTCGGGGAACGGGTTGCCGGGGTGGACCGTTGAGCTGTCCGGGCCGGATATGGGGGACTGGTCCGGGACGGGGCGGAAGATCCGGAGAGCGCCCGTGAGGGTGTTGGTTTTCTCCGAGTCGTGGCACCATCCCGAGGGCAGCGAAAGTTACTGATGAATAGTCAGATTCGCATCTGGGGGGAACCATGGGGACCGTGGAGCCGAGGCGGCGGCGCAGGAGCAGCGGCAGCGCCTCCGCCCTGACGCTGCTGTGCGCGGCGGCGCTGCTCGCGGTGACGGCCCTGACGGGGACGGCGCAGGCCGCGCCGCTGCCCGAACCGGGCGCCACGTCCCTGGAGCAGGTCCGCAAGGACATCGAGGACCTCTACCGCCAGGCGGGCACGGCCACCGACGCCTACAACCTGGCCGAGAGCGAGGCCAAGGCCCAGTCCGACAAGATCGTCGAGATCGCCAAGCAGGTCGTCGCCGGCCAGGACCGCATCACCTCCCTGAAGAACCGCGCCGGAGCCGCCGCGCGCGCCCAGTACCGCTCGAACGGGCTGCCGCCCCAGGCCCGGCTGGCGCTGAGCGGCAGCCCGAGCCAGTTCCTCGACGGGGCGGACCGGATCCGCCAGGGCGAGAAGGCCACCACCGACCTGCTGTCGGAGATGAACCGGACGCAGACCGCCCTGCAGCAGTACGCCAAGGACGCGAACGCCGAATGGCAGAAGCTCGAGGCGAACCGGGTCAAGAAGGAGGCCTCGAAGAAGGAGATCGAGGCCAAGATCAAGGCGGCGGAGGAGCTGGAGAGCAAGCTCCAGGCCGAGGAGAAGGCCCGGCTGCTCCAGCTGGAGCAGGACGCCCAGTACCAGGCGCAGACGGCCTGGCTCTCCACGGGCGTGCTGAAGGAGATCAACAGCTCGGCCTCGGAGGCGGGCAAGAAGGCGGTGCAGTTCGCCACCGCCCAGATCGGCAAGCCGTACGTCTGGGGCGCCGTGGGGCCGAGCTCGTACGACTGCTCCGGGCTGACCTCGCAGGCCTGGAAGGCGGCCGGCCGGGGCATCCCGCGCACCTCGCAGGAGCAGCTGCGGCTGCTGCCGAAGGTCGCGATCAAGGACATGCGGCCCGGCGACCTGATCATCTATTTCGACGACGCGAGCCACGTCGGGATGTACGTGGGCGACGGCGCGATGGTCCACGCCCCGCGCCCCGGGCGCAACGTCACCCTGGCCGGCGCCGGCTCGATGCCGATCAAGGCGATCGTCCGCCCGGACGCGTAAGGGGCGGGTGCCCGAAGCCCGACGGCGGGGCCCGGATGCCCGCAGAGCCGAGGCCCGGGTGCCCGCAGAGCCGAGGCCGGATGCCCGCAGAGCGGGGTGCCGGGTGCCCGCAGGGCGGGGGCCCGGCGCCGGCTTCGGCGTCCCGACGCAACCGCCCGGGTGTGGGCAACGTCTCGCTGGGCGGGACGAGGACGTCCCCCGCCGTGACGTTGGTCATTCGGCGAGGAGGATTTTCCCCCGCAACAACGGCATATGACGCTGTCCCCGGCCGGGAGCACCATTCCGCTCGGCAGCCGCGGCCCGCTAGGGTCGGCCGGACGAGCGCACCCTCGGGGGGAGGGAAGGAACCGGAGACGATGCCCGTACCCGTACCGCGGCAGAGGGACACCCCCGCCACGGAGAGCGGTCAGGCGGTCCTGCCCCAGGCATCCCTGACCCTGCTGGTGATCGAGGACGACCCCGCCGGCGGACTCACCGTCCCCGAGATCCTCGACGCCGACCGGCACCGCATCCGGCTGCGCACCGCCCGCAATCTCACCGAGGCCGCACGGCTGCTCACCCCGGACGTCCACTGCATCCTGCTGGACCTGGCGCTCCCGGAACCGGGGGCCGCCTCCCGCGCCCAGGCCGCCGCTGCCGCCGCCTCCAACGGCTCGGCCGCGGGCGGGGACGACGACGCCCCCGCCGCCGCGGACCAGCTCGACACCCTCCGCCGGGTCCTGGCCCTCGCCCCGCGCCACGCGGTGCTCGTCCTGACCGCCGAGGCCGACGCCGAGCGCGCCGCCGAGGCCGTGCGCGTCGGCGCGCAGGACTTCCTCTTCCGCGACGAACTGGACGGCCGGCTGCTCAGCCGCGCCATCCGCTACGCGGTGGAGAGAAAGCGGGCCGACATCGCCCAGTACAAGCTTGCAGAATCGAAACTGCGGGCCCAGGAGAACGCCCGCCTCGAACGCGGCCTGCTCCCCACCCCGCTGCTGGAGGGCTCCGACCTCCGCTTCGCCGCCCGCTACCGCCCCGGCCGCAGCCGCGCCCTGCTCGGCGGCGACTTCTACGACACCGTCCGCACCCCCGACGGCACCGTCCACGCCATGATCGGCGACGTGTGCGGCCACGGCCCCGACGAGGCCGCCCTCGGCGTCGAGCTGCGCATCGCCTGGCGTGCCCTGACCCTCGCGGGCCTGTGCGGCGACGACCTGCTGGCCACCCTGCAGGAGGTGCTGGAGGTGGAGCGCCCCTGCGAGGAGATCTTCGCGACCCTGTGCACGGTGGACATCTCCCCCGACGGCCGCCGCGCCGGCCTGTGCCTGGCCGGCCACCCGGCACCGCTGGTGTCCAGGCCGGGCCGCCCCGCGCGCCTGCTCCCGTACGAGAACAGCGGCCCGGCCCTCGGCCTGCTGCCCAAGGCGCGCTGGCCGCGCCGCCAGGTCGAGCTGGGCGGCACCTGGAGCCTGATGCTCTACACCGACGGCCTGATCGAGGGCCGCATCGGGGAGGGCAAGGAGCGGCTCGGCCAGGACGGGATGGTCGAAATGATCAACCGGCACATCGCGCGCGGGCTGAGCGGCGAGGGCCTGCTGGAGGCGTCCGTCACCGAAGCCCGGCGTCTGAACGGCGGCGAGCTCACCGACGACGTGGCCGTCGTCCTGCTCTCGCGCAACGCGGCCTGACCCCCGGCGCCGGCCGTCGCCGGGTCGGACGTGGGCCGCTACGGGCCCGGAGCGGCCACCGGGTCACCGGCCGCCGTTGTAGGGCCCGTACGGTCCGTCGCTGCTGCTGCCGCCCCGGCGCCGGCCGCCGCCCGAGACCTGCTTGAGCGCCGGCCGGACGTCGACGAAGAACACGATGGTCGCCACCAGACCGGCGATCTGCAGGAAGAGCATCCCCAGGAAGAAGTCCACCACCACGGTGACCCCGAGGATGACCAGCCAGAACGTCTTGGTCTGCTTGTCGGCGGCGCGGTACGCGTCCTCCCGGGCCAGCAGTGCGAGGACGAAGGCCACGACGGCGAGCGCCAGCATGGCGAACCCGAGCAACGGGAGCACCCCGTTATCGAACCCGTTCATCAACATCGACTCGACCGCCTTCTCACGCGTCGCACGTCTGGTGCCCTCCGCCTCCACGCTACCGGCAGAGCGGCCTTCCCCCCACGACAACGGGCCGGACACCGCACAGGTGCCCGGCCCGCCATCCGTGAGGCGTCACCCGTGGCCGCTCAGGCCTCGTCGAGCGCGGCCTTCTTCGCGGGGGTCTTGCGGGTCGTGGTCCGGCGCGCGGCCGGCCTGTCCCCGCCCTCGCCCTCACCCTCGGCGGACGCGTCGGCCGAGGCCTCGGCCGCGGAGGGCGCCGGGTCCGGCTCGACCGCGACCGCGATGTCGACGATCTCCTCCGACACCCCGCCGCGCCAGGTCCGTACGGCCTGCTCACCGCGCTCGGCGACGCGGTCGTAGGTCTCCTTGGCGCGCACCGCGTACTCGGCGGCCACCCCGACCCCGCGCAGCGCCAGGTCCTGGGCCGTCTCGCCGATCCTCTTGGCGTCGATCGCGCCGATCACCTCGGCCACCTTGGCCGTGACGGCCTCCTGCGCCTCCCGGGCCTTCTGCTGAACGATCTTCGGGTCGGTGTTCTTCACCGCCTCGATGCGCGCGGGCGCCTCGGCGCGCAGCTGCTCGATGAGGCCGGGCACCTTCTTGGCCTGCTCCACCGCGATGTCGGCGGTGCCGGCGGCGAAGTAGAGCGGGGTCGGGTCGGCGAGGGTCTTCTTCAGGTCATCGGCGATGGCCATGTGGCTGGTCCTCCCGGATCAGTTCAGTTCGTGTGGTGCTTCTCTTCGCCCGCGGCAGCCGGCTCGGCCTCGGTGTCGGTCTCGGCCGCGTTCTCCTTGCGGAACGACTCGTAGATCTGGAGCAGCACCTGCTTCTGCCGCTCGTTGATGGACGGATCGGCGAGTATGGCGGCCCGCGTCTCCACCTCGTCCCGGTCCCGCTCGTCGAGGATCCCGGCCTGCACGTAGAGCGTCTCGGCGGAGATGCGCAGCGCCTTGGCGAGCTGCTGGAGGATGTCCGCGCTCGGCTTGCGCAGCCCGCGCTCGATCTGGCTCAGGTACGGATTCGACACCCCCGCCGCGTCGGCCAGCTGCCGCAGCGAGAGCTGGGCGTGCCGCCGCTGCTCGCGGAGGTACTCGCCGAGATTTCCGACGTTGAGCGATCCCATGGCCCCGATCCTGCCGCACTCTGCTAACTATTGCAAGCACCTGCTTGCAATAGCACCCATCGGTGCGCGGCGCGGCGCAGTTTGATCTACTCCTCGGACGAGCCGCCGGAGCAGGGAGAAGAAGAGCAATGGGCGTTCTGAGCGACTACTTCCGCGCGGCGGACGCCGCATCGGTCGTGCAGGCGCTGGAGCAGGCGGACGGCGGGTCCCCGCTCTTCACGAAGCCGCCGGTGTTCGACGGGGTCGAGGCCAAGGGCGTGGATCCGGCCGTCGTGCTCGCGCAGCTGATCGCCGCCATCCGCCAGGTCGAGTGGCGGGTGGATCTGGTGGAGGAGACGACCGTGTGGCCGGCGTCCCCGAGCCCCGACCCGGACGGCCCTGCGGACGATGACGACCCCTGGGTGACGGGGCCGTGGGTGTCAGAACTCCACCTTCCGGCACGGGACGCCCTGGCAGGGGTGCGCGACTGCGACATACCGGCCGCCGTCGCCCGATGGGTGCGGGCCGAGGAGCTGCAGGGAGCGCGCTGCGAAGACATGCAGCCCCTGGCCGAAGAGCTCGTCCTGCTGGCGAGGCGGGCCCGGAGCGCCGATGAGCGGCTCTACTGCTGGATGTCGCTGTAGGGCGTCGGCGGATGTTCGAGCTGTTGCCCGGGGTCGGGGTGGGGTTGCCCGGTGGGGCCGGGGTGCTGGGGTTCGGGGCGGGGCCGGACGAGGTGCGGGAGGTGCTCGGCCGGCTCGGGGCGGTCCGGGATGCTGCCGGGGGGCCGTGGGCGTACCGGGTGCGGTGGGGCGGGGTCGAGGTGACCGCCCGGCCGGGCGGCGGGGCGGGGCTGGAGGCCGTGACCCTGGCGGGGAGGGGCGTTCCCGTCGTGCTCGGCGACATCGACCTGCTCGGCTACCCCGCCGCCGAGGTGGTCGAGGCGCTCGGGGAGGGCCCGCACCCCGGGCTCCGGCTCGGCAACGCCGACCCGGCCCGCCCGCTGCCCTCGGTCACGCTGCGCGTGGAGCCGCCGTCCGACGGGCCGGAGGTCGACATCGAGGCGTACGCCGCCCTGTGGACCACCGAGCGGGACGCGTGGCGGCTGGAGGACACCGGCAGCGGGTACGTGATCGTGCTGAAGGGGGACCCCGGCATGGAGCTGGCGGTCTGTCACCCGGGGCTGGCCGAGGAGCTCGTCGCGCGGATGCTCGCGGCCGGCGTCGAGGTCGTCACCGTGTGAGGGGCGGGGGGCGGCGTGAAGCCCCTGGCGAGGAGGCGGACCGCCAGGGCCAGCTCCCAGGCGAAGACCGGCAGGGCGGCCAGGGAGCCCCAGGCCGAGAGCTGTGCGTAGGCGCCGAACAGGACCGCGACCGCCGAGGCGAAGATCAGCGGGCCGCCGACCAGGCCGAGGACGGCGACGGGGCGCGGCACCAGCCGCGAGCGGTACATCAGGTGGGCGACCAGCGTCGTGTTGGCGCCCAGGACGAAGTTCGGGCCGAGCAGGAACGTCCAGTCGTGGACCGCCACCAGGGCCCGGCCGGCCACCAGGAGCGCGTCCGGAGTCCCTGCCTGCGGCGGACTGGCGCGCAGGGTCGTGACCGCGAGGAGGGCGACGATGCCGACGCAGATGACGGCCGCCTCGAGCGTGCGCAGGCCCAGGTAGCCCACCGCGGCGCCTTCGCCGTACCGGCGGGCGGCGGGGTACAGGGCGAGGGCCGTGCCGACGACCGCCAGGGCGAGCACCACCTCGCACAGGGCGCCCAGCAGGACGCGGGTGTCCGGGCCGGCGCCGGTGACGTAGGCCGCGTCGTGCAGGAGGGGGCCGTACAGGACGAGGCCGCCGATCGAGGCGACGTGGGTGAGTAGGAAGCACAGGCCCGCGGCGGTCGCGAGCCTTCTCGGGGGCGGGGCGGTCATGGGCGCTCCTTCGCTGCGACATGAGGTGTACGGCGTACACCGACGGCGCCACGGTAGGGTGTACGGCGTACACTCGTCAAGGAGCGGGAGGGGCTGGGGAGATGACCGGGCAGAGCAGCGGCGGGCGCCGCACGCCCCTCAGCAGGGACCGGGTCCTGCGGGCCGCCGTCGCGTTCGCCGACGGGTCCGGGATCGATGCGCTGAGCATGCGCAGCCTCGCGCAGGAGCTCGGCGTCGTGCCGATGGCGCTGTACAAGCACGTGGCCAACAAGGAGGAGCTCCTCGACGGCATGCTCGACGCGGTCCTCGCGGAGATCGGCCCGACGCCGGGCGGCGCCGCCTGGAAGGCGGCCGTACGGGGGCGGCTGCTGTCGGCCCGGGAGGTGCTGCTGCGCCACCCGTGGGCCCCGCAGGTCATCGGGTCGCGGAGCGGGCCGACGCCCGGGGCGCTCGCCCATCTGGACGGCGTCATCGGGCTGTTCCTCGCCGGCGGGCTCAGCGCCGACCTCACGCACCACGCGATGCATGCGCTGGGCAGCCGGGTGTGGGGGTTCACGCAGGAGCTGCTGCCCGCCGGTACGGAAGCCGAGCAGCAGGAGCAGCAGGAGCAGCAGGCGGCCCTGCTCGCCGCCCGGTATCCGCACATCGCCGGGATCGTGGCCTCCCGGGCGCACGACGCCGGGTCGGTCGTGGGCGGCCAGGGCTGCGACGACCGCTTCGAGTTCGAGTTCGCCCTCGACCTCCTCCTCGACGGGATCGAACGCCTCCACGCGCAGGGCTGGAGCTCTCAGCCGCGGTGACGGCGGCGGTACGAGACCGTCACCGCGGCCAGCAGCGGGGCCCAGGCGACCAGGGGGAGGTAGAGGAATCCCGCCACGGTGGCGCCGAGCGGGGTCATGTCCGGGTGCGGCAGCGTCCACCACAGGGCGAACGGGGTCCAGGCGACGGCCAGGGCCGCGGCCCCCGCGCCCGCCACGGCCGTGACGGCCCGCGGCGGGACCCGCCGGCCGCGCCACCGCGGGAGCGGCCGCACCAGTGCGAGGGTGAGCAGGGCCAGCAGCTCGGTGCCGATGCTGAGGCAGACGACGTACAGGCGGCCCCAGCCGGGTATGCCGGCGGCAGCGTAGCCGGCCTCGGTGTACCCGGCCGTGAACCCGGCCGCGAGCAGCAGCCGCCAGATGCCGGACGGCAGCGTCACCAGGGCCACGGCATGCGCGGCCCACACCGTCCAGCGGGGTGCGGGCGCGGCGGGGTGTTCGGCCTGAGGAAGCGTCATGCGGTCCAGCGTGCCGCGGGGTTGGGCGCGGGGCGTCGGCCGCGCGGCGGGCTTCGCGCTATGCCCTTGGAGGAGCCCCCGAAGCCACCCTCCCCCGCACGGGGGACCCCGGGCTCCGCCGGGCACCGGGCTCACCGGCCCGGACCCGCGCCTCAAACGCCGGCGAGGCTGAACGTGCCGACCCCGGCTTCGAAAGCCCAGGGGCAGCCGACCGGGGCCGGCTCGGCGCCGCCTGCCTTGGGAGCGGGGGTGGGCCATTCCAGCGCCGGACCGCGGCCTTCGAACGCCTGCCGGTGGCCAACCGGGGCCGGTCGGCGCAACCTGCCTTCGAAGCGGGAGGTCGGCCACTCCAGCCTCGCCGCGTTTGAGGCGCGGGGTTTGGGGCAGCACCCCAGAAGCCCAGCCGGCTCCGCCGACGCCTGGGACCGGGGGGCCTGCAATCCCAGCCTCGCCGGCGTTCGAGGCGCGGGGTTTGGGGCGGCGTCCCAAGGAACCCGGCTCCGCCGGGCACCGGGCACCGGCCCGGACCCGCGCCTCAAACGCCGGCGAGGCTGGAGTGGCCGGACCCCGGCTTCGAAAGCCGATGGGGCTGGTGGTGCCGGACCCGGGTCGAAAGCCGGGGGGGCTACGCGGGGCGGGTGGCTGTGGTCACCGTGGCGTGGAAGGTCTCCGAGGTCGTCGTGCGGGGAGCCAGGCCCGCTGCGGCCAGGGCGCCGGCCGTGCGGGTGGCCTGGTGGGCGCTGGTCTCGATCAGCAGGTGCCCGCCCGGCGCCAGCCACGGCAGGGCGCCCGCCGCGACCCGGCGGTGGACGTCCAGCCCGTCCTGCCCGCCGTCCAGCGAGACGAGCGGCTCGTGGTCGCGGGCCTCCCCCGGCAGCAGCGGGATCTCCCCCGTCGGCACGTACGGCGCATTGACCACCAGCACGTCCACCCGCCCCCGCAGCCCCTCCGGCAACGCCTCGTACAGGTCGCCCTGGTGGACGAGGCCCCCGTACGGAGCCACGTTCAGCCGCGCGTACGCCAGCGCCGCCGGGTCGATGTCCGCCACGTGCAGCTCCACCCCGGCGCCCAGCTGCGCCGCGACGGCCGCGCCGAGGGCGCCCACCCCGCAGCACAGGTCCAGCACCACCGCGCCGGGCCGACCGGCCGCCAGCGCCACTGCCTCGTGCACCAGGAACTCGGTGCGCCGGCGCGGTACGAACGCCCCCGCCCCCACCCGCATCCGCAGCCCGCAGAACTCTGCCCAGCCGACGACGTGTTCCAGCGGCTCGCCGTCGGCCCGGCGGG
Organism: Streptomyces sp. NPDC032472; assembly: GCF_040636955.1. Lineage (NCBI taxonomy): Bacteria > Bacillati > Actinomycetota > Actinomycetes > Kitasatosporales > Streptomycetaceae > Streptomyces > Streptomyces sp. NPDC032472. The sequence goes on along the minus strand of NZ_JBEZVK010000032.1, from coordinate 15,099 downwards.
CCACCAGGGCCGCCAGGTGGGCGTCGTCCTGCGCGGCCGCGACCAGCAGTTCGGCCTCCTCCTCCGCGAAGACGCAGCCCGCCGCGCGCAGCGCGTCCACCACCGATGTCATCGAAGCCATCCCCACCCCTCCATGTTCCCGCAGGTCAGAAGAGGTCCGGGCACCAGGGGCGCCGGGCCGTCCGGAACACCGCGTCCGCCAGCTCCAGCGCGCCCGGCCGCTCCTCGGCCACCTGCCCGAGCGCGCCGAGCCGTACCGCGGACTCGTCGCCGAGGTAGAGGGAGCCGAGCGCGGCCGCGCCGAGGGTGAGGTCCGCGGGCTCGTCGGTGCGGGTGCAGGTCCCCTTGCCCGTGTCGAGCCGGTAGCGGCCGGCGGCCGGCCCGCCCGGGTCGGCGACCTCCAGGACGAGGGTCGCGGGCACCGCGTACGTCCGCGCGCCCAGCGCCCGTACGACGTCCAGCACCCGCACCCACAGGAAGTCCGCGGCGGTCACCAGCCGGGCCGAACGCGGGTCGGGCAGCAGCCGGGCGACCAGGTCGTCGGGGGCGCGGTAGCCGGTGCGGACCTTCAGCACCCAGTCGATGGAGCACAGGAAGTGCCACAGGGCGCGCTCGGCGGCCGGGGTGGCCGCGAGCAGTTGCTTGACCTGCAGCGTGTTCAGCGGGACCTTCGCGTCCGTCCAGTGGTCGTCGGCCACGTACGCGACCAGGCCCTGCACCTCGCCGTCCGCCGCCCGGTACACGGCGTGCATCTTGGGCCGGTAAGGGCGGAAGGACATCTCCTCCACGCCCGTGGTCAGGTTCCACCACCGCTGGTCGCGGCTGACCATGCCGTGGCGTTCGGACCGCATCCGCCCGTGCAGCCCGGGGCCCACCCGGCGCGCCTCGGCGACGTCGACGATCTCGATGCGGCCGCCGTCGCCGGGCCCCGACCAGCGCGGGTCGAGTCCGGTGCGCGGGACGTCGATCTCCCACTCCGAGACCGAGGCGGCGGGCCCGTACCCGTACCGCCCGTAGATCGGGTATTCGGCGGCTATGAGCGTCGACAGCACGTCCCCGCGGGCGACGGAGGCGGCCAGCTCGGCGGCCATCATCCGGGTCAGCAGGCCCTGGCGGCGGTGCGTGGGCAGGACGGTGACGTTGGTCAGGGCGCTGGAGGTGACCGCGGCCCCGCCGGGCACCGTCACCTCCTGCCGGAAGGAGCGCAGGGTCGCCACGCACGCACCGGTGTCGGGGTCGAAGGCGCCGTGGGCGCGGGTGAGGTCGCTGTACCGGGCCCGCTGGGCGACGTCGGAGTCGGTCACGGGGGAGGCGGCCAGGAAGCCGGTGTTCACGGTCCGCAGCCAGGCGGGGAGTTCGGATTCGGCGATCGGCCGGACGTCAGCGCTCATAGCCGGTCACGCTAATCGGCCCGCCCGCGCCGCGTCGCCGCAATTTCCCCCCGCCCCCGCGCGGTGCCCCCTCATACCAGGAGGTCGTCCACCTGCGCCTCGCCGTCCCGGTAGCGCCGGGTGATCTCCGCGGTGCAGTCGTCCACCGTGCGCTGCAGCTGCTGCCGGCGCCGCGAGACCTGCTGCTCGTAGCCGACCAGGGCGGCCATCGCCTCGTGCAGTTCGCCGTCCGTGCGGGCGTCGAGGTCCGACAGCTCGACGTCGGAGAGCATCTGCGCCGCCAGCAGCCGGTACTCCTCGCTGTGCGGGGTGCCCAGCGTGACGTGGCGGGCGGAGGCGCTGCGTCTGCTCGGGGCGTCGGCGAGGATCTCCGAGAGCCGGTCCACCACCGGCGGTTCGGGAGCCGCCGGGGCCTCCGGGTCTCTGCGCCGGGCCAGTTCGGCCCGCAGGATGTCGATGCGGCCCTGCAGGAGTCTGCGTACGTAGCTCAGGTCGGCTTCGTCGCGCTGGGCGTCGCGGCGCAGCGCACGCAGCTCCGGCAGCCCCAGTGCGGTGGCGGGCGTGGTCGGCGCCTGCTCGTCCGGGGTGCGCTGCGCGGGCGGCGCCAGCGCAGGAGGTGCAGCGGGTGCAATAGGTGCAGCGGGTGCAGTAGGTGCGGGTGATACGGGTGTGGAGGTACCAGAAGGATTCATGTGACGTGTCCGTCCCCTCGACCGGTGCATGGGGTCTCCTCCGGCCCCTGGGGCCGGAGGGAAGCACCGCCTGCGTGCATCGTGCCACTCCCCGTGGTGCCGGGGCGTCCGGTGCCACCCGATCGGCCCTGGACAGGTGCGCGCCTGGTACACAGGTGGTATGCGAGCAGTGGTGCAGAGGGTGGACGGCGCGCGCGTCGTCGTGGCCGGCGAGACCGTGGGCGAGATCGTCGGCGAGGGGCTGTGCGTCCTGGTGGGCGTGACCCACGACGACACGCCGGAGAAGGCGGCGCAGCTGGCGCGCAAGCTGTGGTCGGTGCGGATCCTGGAGGCGGAGAAGTCCTGCAGCGACGTGAACGCGCCGCTGCTGGTGATCTCCCAGTTCACGCTGTACGGGGACGCCCGCAAGGGCCGCCGCCCCACCTGGAACGCGGCGGCGCCCGGTCCGGTCGCCGAGCCGCTGGTCGACGAGGTCGTCGCACAGCTGCGGGCGCTCGGGGCGACGGTGGAGACGGGCCGGTTCGGGGCGGACATGCGGGTCTCGCTCACCAACCACGGCCCGTTCACCGTCATCGTCGAGGTCTAGCCAGAACCCGTAGCCGCTACGGCGCGACCACGACCTCCTGCGCGGCGGCCGTCTTCCCGGCCAGCAGCGGCGCGTCCACCGGCACGTTCCGCTTGACCAGGGCGAGGGCGATCGGGCCGAGCTCGTGGTGGCGCACCGCGGTGGTCACGAAGCCGAGCTGGCGGCCCTCCTCCCCGTCGGCGGCGAGCCGGACCGGCGCGCCGTGCGGCGGCAGGTGCACCTCGGAGCCGTCCAGGTGCAGGAAGACCAGGCGGCGCGGGGGCTTGCCCAGGTTGTGGACGCGGGCCACCGTCTCCTGGCCGCGGTAGCAGCCCTTCTGCAGGTGCACGGCGGTGCCGATCCAGCCGAGCTCGTGCGGGATGGTGCGGTGGTCGGTCTCCAGGCCGAGCCGCGGCCGGTGCGCCTCGACGCGCAGGGCCTCGTACGCGAGGAGCCCGGCGGCCGGCCCGTGCGCGGCGGCGAAGGCCTCGAGCCCGGCGCGGGGCAGGAACACGTCCCGGCCGTGCGCGGTCTCCCGTACGACGTATTCCTTGGGCAGCTCGGCGATGGAGCCGGCCGGCAGGTGGACGACGGCGAAGTCGGCGGTGCGGTCGGCCACTTCGACCCGGTAGAAGAACTTCATCGACTCCAGGTAGGCGATCAGCGCCTCCTGGGTGCCGGGCTCGACGTGCGCCCAGACGGTCTCGCCGTCGTCGACGAGGTAAAGCGCGTGCTCGATGTGGCCGTTCGCGGAGAGGATCAGCGCCTCGGTGGCCTGTCCGGGCGGGAGTTCGGTCACGTGCTGGGTGATCAGCAGGTGCAGCCAGCTCAGCCGCTCCGGTCCGGTGACGGTGACGACCCCGCGGTGGGACAGGTCGACGAAGCCGCGGCCGTCGGCCAGGGCGCGCTGTTCGCCGTAGAGCTCTCCGTAGTGGGCGGCGACGCCCTCGTCACGGCCTTCGGCCTGCACGGCGCCGGGGAGGTTCAGCAAAGGGCTGGTCATGGGGCCAAGCCTACGACCCTGCTATGCAGGAGCGTCACGGTGTTTGGCGGCGTCCTTGCGGCAGAGCCCGAAGATCGCGAAGTGCTTCATGTCGGTCTCGAAGCCGAAGGTGGCGCGGAGCTTCTCGGTGAACTCGGCGGCGATGTCCACGTCCGCCTCGATCACCTCCTGGCAGTCCCGGCAGACCAGGTGGATGTGGTGGTGCCGGTCGGCGAGGTGGTAGGTGGGGGCCCCGTGCCCGAGGTGGGCGTGCGAGACCAGCTTGAGCTCCTCCAGGAGCTCCAGCGTGCGGTAGACGGTGGAGATGTTGACACCGGAGGCGGTCTTGCGCACGTGGGCGAGGATCTCGTCCGGCGTCGCGTGCTCCAGGGTGTCGACCGCTTCCAGCACGAGCTGGCGCTGCGGGGTCAGCCGGTATCCGCGCTGCCGCAGGTCGCTCTTCCAGTCCACGCTCTCGGGGCTCTCGGGCTTCGCAGCGCTCTCGGGGCTCTCGGGGCTCACCACCCGGCCAGTGTAAGCGTGCGAAGGGGACCCCGGGCCGGCCCGAGGTCCCCTTTCGAAATCATGATCAGCGGAAGAAGGCGATGCCGTCGTCCGGCATGTCCGGGAGGTTGCGCGCCATCTCGGCGACCTCCTCGGGCGTGACGACCTTCTTCAGCTGGGCCGACATGTACGGGCGCAGCTCAACCTCGGGGGTGGCCTTCTCGCCGACCCACATCAGGTCGCTCTTGACGTAGCCGTACAGGCGCTTGCCGCCGCTGTACGGGCCGGAGGCGGCGGTGCGGGCGACGGCGTCGGTGGCCAGGTCGATCTGCGGCTTCTGGTCGGCGAGCTCGCCGTACCAGACCTCGACGACGCCCTGGTCGCGGATCATGACGACCTCGACCTTGCGGTCCTTGTCGATGCGCCAGTAGCCGGACTCGGACTCCAGCGGCCGCACCTTGTTGCCCTCGGTGTCGAGGACCCAGGTGCGGGACGTGTACTCCAGGAAGTCCCGGCCGTCGTGGCTGAAGACGACTTCCTGGCCGAAGTTGCACTTCTCGTCACCGGGGAAGTCGAAGACGCCCGCGCCCTCCCAGGTGCCGAGGAGGAAGGCGAGGGGGACGAGACCGGGGTTCAGGTCGGACGGGATCTGGATCATGAATGGCTGCTCAGGCGATCTGTGGGAGGGGGCTTGCGGGTCCGGGGGCGGCCGATCCGGGGATCAGCGCTGGCCCTGGTACAGCTTCTTCACGGCGAGGCCGGTGAAGGCGAGGACGCCGACGCAGACCAGGACCAGCAGGGAGGTGAAGAGTGCCTCAAGCACGGGGTGCTCCTCGGAGGGTTTCGGTTGGCGGGTACGGGCCGGTCCCCAAGCCTACTGGCCGGGGGACCGCCGCACTCCGTGAGGTAGGCCGCAGCCCGTCACCTCGCCCGGACGGCCCCCCGGGCCGGCCCCGGCGCCTCAGCCCAGCAGCTGGCTCTGCAGGATGACCGTCTGGTGGAAGGGGACAGTGGCCACCTCGCCCTTGCGGCTCTGGATGACCACGGCCTGCACATCGCCCATCTGGAGGCAGCCGAGCTTGGTCTGTTCCTCCCCTAGGACGGGCTTCGTCTCCTGGTACATGCTAATGGCGCTGGTGCTCAGGGTGCCTGCACCCGCGAAGCCCTGGCCGGTGGGCCGCGTGATTTTGGCCTTGCTCCAGGCCGGGTCCAGCTCCAGGGCCGAGACGCCTTCCAGTCGGACGCCTGCGTTGCAGCCGGGGAAAGTGGCGACAAAGCCCGCCGAGTGAAAGCGCAGCAGGTAGATGCGGGTGCGGGTGCCCTCCGGCATCGTCCACCCACGCGCAGTGATCTGACGGAGTCCGTCCCACTCGAGGCTCTGCTTGATCTTTTTCCGCGCGTCGGGCGCGTATTCGAGCAGGAAGACGTCGGGCGAGAGCTCTCCGTCCTTGTTCCCCTTGAGCGCCTCATCGGGCCGGGCCCCTGCGGGTGCGGGCAGCACCAGCCCGACCAGCGCCGAGTAGTGCGTTGGGGTCTGGTTTTCCGGGCCCTCGGCCGACGGAGCCCCGGCCGGCGGCTTGGGTATGACGAGCGGCGGGTAGGCCCAGCGGCCGTCAGTTCTTGTGGCGAGGCCGGGGAGGTCGGTGCGCTCGGCTCGGGTCACCCCGAAGGCGACGCCGGCACCGACACCGCCGAAGACGAGGAGGGCTGCCGTCCAGCGCAGAGCGGCACGAAGGCCGCGGCGGCTGCCTTTCGGTTCGGCCGGAACCGTCCCTGCGTCCCCCGCCTCCCGCCTCGCCTCCGTGTCCGGCTCGGCACGTTCGGTGCTGTTCACGCTCACACGGACTCCCCGGAGGACTTCAGATGGTTCAACTGCTGCTTGAACAGGGAAGCGGCCTGGCTCGCGGAGAAGTCCTTGGACCCGTACATCCTGAAATGCACCAGAACATCCCCTTCCACGGCCACACAGTCGACTGAGTTGATCTTGTCTCTCCCCGCCTCACCCTCCGCGTGCAGCCTGCACTTGGCCTGCGGAAAGCCGTCGATTTTCGGACCTTGGGGGTCGTCACCCGTCAGTTCGAGGAGCCTCCTGGAGAACGCCGTGAAAGGGGCGGAGGCCTGAGGATCCGCCTGGGCGAGGTGGATCTCGGCGGCCACCCCGCCGAAGCCCGGCCCGGCCGCCAGCGCATAGCTGCGCCCCGCCACGCCCTTGAACTTCACGCCCGCCAGTGCCTTGTCCCGCTCGTCCCGTTCGGCGGCGGAGAGGCCCATGCGGCCGTCCTTGAAGGTTTGCGTCGCCCGTTCTCCGAAGACGACAAAATCGTTGCCCTCCGGGCCGAGGTCTGGGCCGGGCCGGTAGCGCTCGGGCAGGGGCAGCAGTCTGCCCATCAGCCCATCGGCCGACGCGGCCTCTGGGGCCGGTTTCGGCGATCCTCCAGGTACGGCGCCGGTGCGGGCCCAGTACTGCGTTTCGGCTGTCCGGTCGGCATGGCCGAGCCACGCCGAGGCCCACCAGGCGCCGCCGGCCAGAACGGCGAGCAGGGCAACCGCCGAGGCGAGTACCACCGGCTTGCGGTGCAGCTTGCCCGTCATGTTCCGCTGGTCGCTCACAGTCGCTCCAACTGGCGCTTGGCAAGGTCGACGATGTCGCCCTCATCGATGTCGCCCCGGTTGTTCACGTAGGTCACGTCCATGACGACATCACCGCGGCGGGCGATGGCGCGGGCCGACTTGAGCGGGAAATGGCCTGGGTCGGCATGCGCCTCGGAGTCGACCCACAGGTGGCCGAACTCGGCCGGCGCGCCGGGCAGGTCCTTGCCGAGGTTGCCCGCGTAATCCTTGCCGGCCATGTAGCCATGGGATTTCTGGAAGCTCACAGCCCCGGCACGGTCGTGGAACTGGAGCAGCCGGATCTCGACGAAATCGCGGTCGCCCTCGGACCACCGCACGGTGGCGATGCGTCGCACACCGTCCCGGATGATGCTGCCCAGGCCTTCGACGGGCTTCTCGAAGTAGTCCGCGGCGAAGGCGTCCGGGGACTGGACACCGTTGAACTCGACCTTTGCTCCGCCAGGAGCGGGCACGAGCAGCTTCGTCAGGTCCTCGTCCGTCTTGTGCCAGCGGTTCGCGTTGATGGAACGCAGGCTCGTCGAGTCGTTCGATAGCTGCGCCGCAGGCCGCGCCGGTCGCTGCTCGAGCGGCGGCAGCGGCGTCGGCTTGCGCCCGTACTGGATGGCGTAGCCGGTGACGGTGCCCGCGAGGACACCGAGGGCGGCCCCGGCCGCGATCACGGCGACGCTACGGCGGCCCGGGCCGCGGCGCGGGGCGGTCGGCTGCGCGGACGGCTGCGCGGCCGGCTCCGGGGCGGGAGCCGGCGTCGGCCCCGGTTCTTCCCGCAGGTCGGCGGCGGTCTGTTCGTGTTCCAAGAAGGTCCCCCCACAGGACTGTGGGCACGGATGACCACCGTGCACAGTCTTGACATGTACCGGAGGGGAGTGGTTGTGCGGAACCGTATTACGTTTCGGTACGGCGGGACATCAGTCCTTGCGGGGCGGCTTTCCGTCCAGTTCGTCCCACCACTCGTCGGACTTCGGGTCGCCCGTCGGGTCGTCCCACCAGCGGTCGTCCGGGCCGCGGCGGTTCGCGACCATCGCGGCGACCGGCGGGATGACCATGGCGACCACGCACAGGGCCACGGCCGCCTCGACCGAGAACAGCCGCACGAAAGCCCAGGCGGACACGAAGAGGAACAGGCATCCGCCCATGAGGAGGAAGTAGGCGCGGCGCCGCCGGGCGTACATGCCTCCAGAGTAGGGCGGGCAGGCGGACGGCGCGAAGGGCCGCACCCCGTTCCAGTGGCGTCCAACCCCCGGGGGTGCGGCCCTTCGGCCGGCTTGCGTTGCGCTCGCTGTCAGGCGGGGCTCAGACCGCGATCGCCACGTCCGTCACGCCGCCGGCCTCGGCGACGACCACGGCGCGGTCCGCCTGGCCGCCCGGGACGAGCGCCCGCAGCGTCCAGGAGCCGGTCGCGGCGTAGAAGCGGAACTGACCGGTCGCCGAGGTCGGGACCTCGGCGGTGAACTCGCCGGTCGAGTCCAGCAGCCGCACGTAGCCGCTGACGGGCTCGCCGCCACGGGTCACCTGGCCCTGGATGGCCGTCTCACCGGGCTTGAGCGTCGAGAGGTCGGGCCCGCCGATCTGTGCTCCACACATGTTCTCTGTCCTGTCCTAGAGAGGTCGTACTCGTTCTACGGGGCGTCGCGTGCCCGGGATTACTTGTTGGCGCCCAGCTCGATCGGCACGCCGACCAGGGAGCCGTACTCGGTCCAGGAGCCGTCGTAGTTCTTGACGTTCTCCTGGCCCAGCAGCTCGTGGAGCACGAACCACGTCAGGGCCGAGCGCTCACCGATGCGGCAGTAGGCGATGGTGTCCTTCGCCAGGTCGACCTGCTCGTCCTCGTAGAGGGCCTTGAGCTCGTCGTCGGACTTGAAGGTGCCGTCGTCGTTGGCGTTCTTCGACCACGGGATGTTGCGGGCGCTGGGCACGTGGCCGGGGCGCTGCGACTGCTCCTGCGGCAGGTGGGCCGGGGCGAGGAGCTTGCCGGAGAACTCGTCGGGCGAACGGACGTCGACCAGGTTCTGGGCGCCGATGGCGGCGACGACGTCGTCACGGAAGGCGCGGATCGAGGTGTCCTGCGGCTTGGCCTTGTACTGGGTGGCCGGGCGGTTCGGGACCTCGGCGCCGTCGACCAGGTCGCGGGAGTCGAGCTCCCACTTCTTGCGGCCGCCGTCGAGGAGGCGGACGTCCTGGTGGCCGTAGAGCTTGAAGTACCAGTAGGCGTAGGACGCGAACCAGTTGTTGTTGCCGCCGTAGAGGACGACGGTGTCGTCGTTGGCGATGCCCTTGGCGGAGAGGAGCTTCTCGAAGCCCTCCTGGTCGACGAAGTCGCGGCGGACCGGGTCCTGGAGGTCCTTCTTCCAGTCGATCCGGACGGCGTTCGCGATGTGGTTCTTGTCGTACGCGGCCGTGTCCTCGTCCACCTCGACGATGACGACGTTCGCGTCGTTCAGGTGGGCCTCGACCCAGTCGGCGTCTACGAGGACGTCGCTGCGGCTCATGGTTTTCTCCTCCGGGGCAGTGTGCGGCGGGGCGGTGCGGGCGCTCGCTGGAATCGCCTGCGGGTGCTGCTGGTGCGTGCCGCGGGGCGGCGCTCCCGGATGCACTGCGCGGGGAGGCGTCAGTGGGCAGGGGGGAGCGGCTGTGCTGCGGTCACGCGGGAAGGACGGTCGTCCGGCGGGTGGAGCGGATGCGCTCTCAGGTCACATGGATCGACAGAGCATGGCGGCGACGCGACACAGGTCTACTGCCCGTCGCTTCGTGAGGTCCGCCTGCAGATGCTTCATAGCCATGGATCGTAGGGACGAACCGGCCGCCCTGTCACCGGCGTGTCATATTCCGAGACAGGATCGTCCGGATTTTGGGATCGGATGGCCCGGGAGCGGCCGCCGCACGGCCCCCGGACCCTTCCGTACGGCCCGCCCTTCTACGGATCGGACCGCGGCGTCTCACGATCCGGCCAGCGCCAGGTCCGTACCGCTCAGCTTCAGGTGGATGCCGGACTCGTCCGAGGTCAGCCCGGTCAGCTGGAGCCCGACCGGCAGGCCGTCGTCGAGGCGGCGGTCGAAGTCGGTCTTCTTGCGGACCGCGCTCTCGATGCCGGGGATGCCCTCGCCCGGCACCGCATCGGCCCGGACGCGGACGAACTTGCCGCCGCCGCCCTTGCCGGCCCCGCCGCCCTGGCCCTCCTTGGCGTCCACGAGGGTGATGGTGGAGACCACGCTGCGCGTGAAGGTCTGCCCCAGGACGTTCACCGAGGCGGTGACCTTGACCTTGTCCGGCGCCCCGCCGTAGGTCAGCTTCGCCCCGCTCTGCGAGGCCTCGGTCAGGTCGGGGTAGGTGATCAGCGCGGAGCCCTCGGCGCGCTGCGCGGTGCCGCCGCTGTAGTCCCCGTTCAGCTTCACCCCGCGGAAGGTGGCGTCGAGCTGCGTCAGCCGCGTCTTGCGGCCGTCCGCGACGGCGTCGACGCCCTTGAGCTTCAGGTCGACCCGCTCGAGGTCGTGGCTGAGCGCCTGGGTCAGGAACGGGAACCCGTGGATGTCGACCTCCGCGGACCCGGCCAGCCCTTGGCGGGCCTGTATCCGGTCGGCCAGCCGGTCCTCCGCGTAACCGACGGCGAACCGGTCCGCCGCCACGAACAGACCGCCCAGCACCACTGTGATGATCACGACGAAGCGCAGGAAACGCACGTGCCTCTCCCCCTGATAGACCGGAAACGAACGTGCGTCCTAGTGGACCATGGTCGGCCGCCGCAGGCCGGGAGCCGGGGCCGACGGCCCGCGGCGGCCGTCAGCCCACCACCCGGCCGATCAGGTACACGGCGGGAGCGGCGGCCGCGAGCGGCAGCGCCACACCGGCCGTCATGTGCACGAACTTCGACGGGTAGTCGTACGCCGCCACGCGCAGCCCGATCAGCGCGCACACCCCGGCGGCCAGGCCGAGCAGCGCCCCGCCCACCCCGATGGAGGTCAGCCCGCCGACCGCGACGCCCGCACCGGCGGCCGCGGCCAGCGAGACCCCGACCGACGCCGCGGGCGGCAGCGGGACGGCCCGTACGAACGCGGCGACCGCGACGGCGGCCGCGCCGACGGTGACGGCGGCGGAGTCCGCGGCCAGGTAGCCGGCGCACGCGATGGCGAGGGCGGCGGAGGCCACCGAGGCCATCAGGCCGTACATCCGCTCGTCCGGGTCGGCGTGGCTGCGCAGCTGCAGGACCAGCGTGAGCAGCACCCACACGCCGAGGGTGCCGATGATCGCGCCGGGGCCGTACGCCGCGTCCACCGCGAAGACGGCGCCGTCGGCGACGAGCGCGCCCAGGAAGGCGAGGGCGATGCCCTGGCGGGCGGGCCACATGCCGTTGAGCCGGAACCAGCCGGCCGCGGTGAGGCCCTGGAGGACGACCAGCGGCGCGAGCAGCGCGAGGTCCGCGACGGCTGCGGCGCCGGCGAGCAGCAGACCGAGGGCGGCGGTGAGTATCGCCGACTGCGGGCCCGGGTCGATGATCGGCGACAGGCCCTCGGCGCGGGCCCGGGCCGGGTCGACGGCGCGCATGGTGTTCCCGCCGAGGGTGGCCGGCGAGTACTCCGGCTCCTCCTGCGGAGCCGGCTGCGCGCCGGGGGCGGCGTCGGCGGCTGCCCGGTGGGTGTGCGGGACGTGCGGGACGTGCGGGGTCTGCACGGGCTGCGGGGTCTCCTCGGGGGCGGCCTGCGGCGGGAGGTAGGCGGTGGTCTCGGCCCAGTCGGGCCCGGGGGCGGCGGCGGAGGCCCGGGCGGGCGCCGGGGAGACCGGTGCCTCGTCGCGGAACCAGCCGTCCGGGACCGCGCCGGTGCCGCCGGGGCCTGCGGGGGGAACCGGCGGGAGATAGGCGGTCTCGGCGGCACTGAGGGGGCTCTCCTGCACGGGCGGCAGGTAGGCCGTCTCCGCGGCGCTCAGGGGCGCCTCCTGCACGGGCGGCAGGTACGCGGTCTCGGCGGCGCCCAGGGGCGCCTCCTGCACGGGCGGCAGGTACGCGGTCTCGGCGGCGCCCAGGGGCGCGCCGCCCTGCACCGGCGGCAGGTACGCCGTCTCCGCGGCCCAGTCCTGGACCGGGGCGGACGCCGGAGCCGGGGCGGCCGGTGCCTCGTCCCGGAACCAGCCCTCGGGCACGGCGGGGGCGGCGGGCGCGGAGAACTGCTGCCCGGCCGGCCCGGGCTGCGGCTTCGGGTCGGCGGGCCCCGGGTACGGCGGGAGGTAGGCGGTCTCGGCGGCGCTCGGGGGCGCCTCCTGCACGGGCGGCAGGTACGCCGTCTCCGCGGCCCAGTCCTGGACCGGGGCGGCGGCCGGAGCCGGGGCCGGGGCGGCCGGGACCTCGTCCCGGAACCAGCCCTCGGGCGCCACGGCCTGGCCGGGCGCCGCGCCCAGCCGCGGCTGCACGGGCTGCTGGACCGGCGGCTGCACGGGCTGCTGGACCGGCTGGTAGCCGGTGTCCCAGGTGTCCGCCTGCCAGGTCTGCGTCCCGTACGGATCGGGATCCCGCGGCCCGTAACCCTGGGCCTGGGGCTGCTGCTCCTCGGGAGTGCCGGGAGTGTTCGGAGTGCTCATGGGGCTCCGCTCACCCGCCCGCGAACGGCGGGAGCACCTCGACGGTGCCCCCCTCGGTCAGCAGGACGGCATCGTGCGGGCGCTTGCCCACGGGCTCGTCGTTCACGAGGAAGGAGCAGCGCAGCAGCACCCGGGTCAGCTCCCCGGGGTGGCGTTCCCGCACGGCGTCGAGCGCCTCGGCCAGTGTCCGCGCCGAGTACGGCTCCTCCGCCGTGTGGGCCGCGGCCTTGGCCGCCGCCCAGTAGCGGATGGTTCCGGTTGCCACTGCAGCTCCTATCGTCGGCTCTCTACCGTCGGCCTCCATGATGACCCCTCCCGGCCGCAGGTCCGGTGTGCCTCCGCGCGCCCGGCGTGCGCCCGGGCGGCCCTGCGCATGTCCGCCGAACGGGTGAAACCGGGGCATACGCTGGGTACCGGGGTGGCGCGAACCACAGAAGAGGTGGAGGTGGAAGCCTCGGCCTGCCACCGGCAGGTGGGCTATTCTGCTGGCGAGAGGATCCGGGCAACGTTGCCCCCGGGTCCTTTTGTGCTTTCAGCACGTTGAACGGACCGAGAACAGTGGCACCCGACCGGGCCTCAGGGCGCGGGGACCGGACGGCCGCCACGCACTGCGCACCACGTACGAAGCAGTACCGCGAAAGTCCTCGACGGGACCGAGGAGGAACCGACGTGACGGACCAGCGAACCGTGCACCATCGACCGACCCGGGCAGGTGGTCGGGCATGAGCTCCCTCCTGCTGCTGACCAACGCCCTCCAGCCGTCCACCGAGGTGCTGCCGGCCCTCGGCCTGCTGCTGCACAACGTGCGCGTGGCCCCGGCCGAGGGGCCGGCCCTGGTGGACACACCCGGCGCGGACGTCATCCTCGTCGACGGCCGCCGGGACCTGCCGCAGGTCCGCTCGCTGTGCCAGCTGCTGCGCTCCACGGGGCCCGGCTGCCCGCTGATCCTCGTCGTCACCGAGGGCGGCCTCGCGGCCGTCACCGCCGACTGGGGCATCGACGACGTCCTCCTCGACACCGCCGGCCCGGCCGAGGTCGAGGCCCGGCTGCGGCTGGCCACCGGCCGCCAGCAGCTCGGCTCCGACGACTCCCCCATGGAGATCCGCAACGGCGACCTCTCGGTCGACGAGGCCACGTACTCGGCGAAGCTGAAGGGGCGGGTCCTGGACCTCACCTTCAAGGAGTTCGAGCTCCTGAAGTACCTCGCCCAGCACCCGGGCCGGGTCTTCACCCGCGCCCAGCTCCTGCAGGAGGTGTGGGGCTACGACTACTTCGGCGGCACGAGGACCGTGGACGTGCACGTACGGCGGCTGCGCGCCAAGCTCGGGCCCGAGCACGAGTCGCTGATCGGCACCGTCCGCAACGTCGGCTACCGCTTCGTCACCCCGGAGAAGGTCGAGCGGGCCGCCGCGGAGGCCGCGGCTCAGGAACCTCCGGGAGGCTCCTCGGAGGCGGTAGCCCACATGGAGGAAGAGCGTGTGACGGTCCACTCCACAGGACGCCCTGCCCAGAGGTAGGTCACCCCGCGTAGACTCCGGGGCGTGGCCAAGGTGACGCGGGATGACGTGGCGCGACTTGCGGGTACTTCAACCGCCGTCGTGAGCTACGTCATCAACAACGGACCCCGGCCGGTCGCCCCGGCCACGCGCGAGCGTGTCCTCGCCGCGATCAAGGAGCTGGGCTACCGCCCGGACCGGGTCGCCCAGGCGATGGCGTCGCGGCGCACCGACCTCATAGGCATGATCGTCCCGGACGCACGCCAGCCGTTCTTCGCGGAGATGGCGCACGCGGTCGAGCAGGCTGCCGCCGAGCGCGGAAAGATGGTGCTCGTCGGGAACTCCGACTACCGGGACGAGCGCGAGGTGCACTACCTGCGCGCCTTCCTCGGCATGCGGGTGTCCGGGCTGATCCTGGTCAGCCAGGGCATGAGCGAGCGGGCCGCCTCCGAGATCGAGGCGTGGGACGCGCGGGTGGTGCTGCTGCACGAGCGGCCGGAGGCGATCGACGACGTCGCGGTCGTCACGGACGACATCGGCGGCGCACAGCTGGCCACACGCCACCTTCTCGAACACGGGCACGAGTACGTCGCCTGCATCGGCGGCATCGAGAACACGCCGTCGGTCGGCGACCCGGTCGCCGACCACGTCGAGGGCTGGCGCCGGGCGATGCTGGAGTCCGGCCGCTCGGTGGAAGGCCGCCTCTTCGAGGCGCCGTACAACCGCTACGACGCGTACCGGGTGGCTCTGGAGGTCCTGGCGGGCCCGGACCGGCCGCCGGCCATCTTCTGCGCGACGGACGACCAGGCGATCGGTGTGCTGCGGGCCGCCCGCGAACTCCGCATCGACGTCCCCGGCGACTTGGCCGTCGCCGGCTTCGACGACGTCAAGGAAGCCGCCCTGACGGACCCGCCGCTGACGACGGTCGCCTCGGACCGCCCCGCGATGGCTCGCGCGGCCGTGGACCTGGTCCTCGACGACGGCCTCCGGGTGGCCGGCTCCCGCCGCGAACGCCTGAAGCAGTTCCCCTCGGCCCTGGTGATCCGCCGGTCCTGCGGCTGCGTCTGACTCCGTCCGGCCCCGAACTCCGGCTCGGCCCCGAGCCCCGGCCCGGCACCGGGCCGGGCGCCGCCGCTGCGCGGAGCCGTTTCCCCACCCCGCCCCTTCCCGAAACGCCTCAATCGCCGGCGCGGCTCAAAGATCCGGGGGCTCCGCCCCCGCACCCCCGCGCCTCAAACGCCGGCGGGGCTGATTTCAGCCCCGCCGGCGTTTG